>VFZQ01000058.1 GCA_016871135.1 Acidobacteriota bacterium
GACACTCCGCTTCGTACGGTCGGATCTCTCCTCCCGCCTGGAGTCTGCTACCGGGCCCTACGGCGCTTACCCGGACGGGACTTTCACCCGCGAGAACAACGCGTCTTTCAGGACGCACCATAACCACTCTGCTATCACGCGCGCGATCGTCGCACAAGCGGGCCGGCTGATTCACTCTTCAAATCTTTTTCACAACGAGTATCAGCAGGCACTGGCGAAGAGGCTTGCATCAATGGCTGGCCTGACGCACGGCTTCTTTACCAACAGTGGCGCGGAAGCGATTGAAGTTGCATTGAAGACCGCCAAGGCGAGCGGCCGGCACGAATTCGTAGCGATTGAGAACGGCTTCCACGGCCGCACGTCCGGCGCGCTGTCAATAACCAGTGATCGAAAGTACCGAGCGCCGTTCGAGCCGCTACTGCCCGGCGTAAGGTTCGTTGCCGCCAATGATACGAAGGCGCTGCGCGCGGCGGTCTCGGAAAAGACCGCCGCGATCGTTGTCGAAACGATTCAAGGCGAGGGTGGCGTTGTGCCGATGACCGAATCGTACTTGCGCGAGGTTCGTCGCCTGGCCACTGATTCCGCGGCGATGTGGATCGCCGACGAGACGCAATGTGGGCTAGGACGCACTGGCCACCACTTTGCGTACCAGCGATTCGAAGGACTTGTGCCCGACATCATAACAACAGCGAAGCCTCTGGCCGCCGGAATCCCTCTCGGCGCGACGATTTTTGGCGAACGTGCGGCAGCCCTGGTAAGTTTGGGCGAACACGGATCGACGTTCGGCGGCGGACCGCTCGCATGCCGCGTCGCGCTTGCCGTGCTGGATGAAATCGACACCCTGCTTCCAAACATTCGCTCCACGGGTGCGTATTTGCACAAGAGGCTTAGCGAATTCGGGCTACCGATACGCGGGGAAGGCATGATGGCCGGGGTGCAACTCGACACGCCGGGCGGCGCAATCGTCGAAGCCGCGCGGGAAAAAGGCCTGCTCATCAACTGCACGCACGACACCGTACTGCGTCTGTTGCCGCCCTACATCGCAACAACAGCCCACGTCGACGAGGCGATCGAAATCTTACGAGGGCTGAGCGAGTTTCGTCAGCGCTTCGCCGGTCACGCGGAAGATCGTCCACTCGTCCTGGGGCTCGGCGCCTAGAGACTTGTAAAAGCCGATGGCCGGCTCGCTCCAGTCGAGCACCGACCATTCCAGCCTTCCGCAATCGCGTTCGACGGCAAGGCGCGCGAGTTCGATCAGCAATGCCTTACCGATTCCCGCGCCGCGATGGGCCGGAAGCACGAAGAGGTCTTCCAGATAGATGCCGGGCTTGGCCAGAAACGTCGAATAGTTATGGAAGAAGAGCGCGAACCCGGCGGAAACGCCGTCGTGATCCGCGATGATGATTTCGGCGTAGCGGCGCTCGCCAAACAGTGTCCGCCGAAGCGCGTCTTCCGTCGCCACACAAGCATGGCGCAGTTTCTCGTAATCAGCAAGGCCTTCTATGAAGGACAGAATGACGGACAAGTCGGATTCGGCGGCGATGCGCAGCGTGACGCTCATGCACCAGCCAGAATAGCGCGGATGTCCTTGACGCCTTGGGCAAGCGCGTTCCGATAGACGCCATAGTCCATCATCCAACTGATGACGTTGAATCCGACGGCTCGCCATTCCTTCGCTTGATCTAAGCTGTTTGGCTGAATGCCTGCTTGTTTGCCGTGTTTGCGCGCGGCAGCAACTACAGCATTGATGGCCGCGTGAAAATCGGGATGCTGAAACTGCGCCGGAATCCCCATGGCTTGCGTAAGGTCGAAGTGTCCAACCCACAGAACATCGACGCCGGGCGTGGCCGCAATGGCATCGACGTTGGCGATGCCAATCGGCGACTCGATCATGCAGACGACGGTCGTGTTCTCATTCGCGTACCGAAAATACTCAGTCGGATTCGGCATCACAAAGTCGTTGTGTGCTCCTCCGAGCGCGACTCCGCGTTTCCCGAGAGGGGCGTATTTACAGGCGTCGACGATCTCTTTGGCTTGCGCGGCAGTTTCGACATTCGCAACCATGATGCCGAGTGCGCCGGCGTCCAGCGTCCGCGCGCAGAAGTGATAAAGCCCCTGCGGTACGCGGACCATCGGAGCAACATCTACGGCCCGGAACCACGAGCAAAGATCGGCGATTCGTTCCGTGTCGTAGCCGGTGTGCTCCATGTCGATCATCACGAAATCGACGCCGGTACCTGCGACAATGCGCGCGATGCCGCGCGTACCGAATTCGCTGATCATGTGTCCCGCGGCCGTGCCAGTGGCGGCCAGCGCTTGTTGCATTTTGTTGGGTTTCATTTCCACCTCGCGAGTTTGGCTTGGAATGCCGCATTGTCGGCGACCGCCTTGTTAACCAGCCCCGGCGGCAGTTGGCCGCGCGCGACCGCAAGAATGTTGTCGCACGCCTCCAGGCCGTTGTCGCGCGCGATCTCTTCGGTCCAGGGCAGTCCGTGCGGCGTGACGATGACGTTGTCTAGATGCAGCAACGGCAGATCGGGTGGCGGCGGTTCGACTTCGAATACATCAAGCCCAGCGCCGGCGATCGCCCGATCCTCGAGCAATCGCGTCAACGCAGCTTGATCGACAATCGGCCCGCGAGCGGTATTGATGAAATACGCGCTCGGCTTCATCAACCGCAGCGCGCGTTCATCGATGAGTCCGGTGGTCGCCGCATTCAAGAGCGCATTTACGGTCACGAAATCGCTTTCGCGCATCACCGTGTCCATATCGACGAGTTCTACGCCAAGATCGCCCATTTGCTCCTGCGTGAGAAACGGATCGTAGGCGATGATCCGCGAAAAGCCGAACGGCTTCGCAAGCCGGAACATCTCTTTGCCGATATTGCCGCAGCCTATGGAGCCGAGCACTTTACCGCGCAAGTTCCGGCCAAGCCGCGGCAGATCCCCCCGCCATTTTCCGGCCCGCGTGACTTGATTCTGCAGGAACAGATTTTTCGCCAGCGCCAGCATCAGCGTGATAATCGCCTCGGCAACGGGCGTGCGAACTGCGTTCGGTGTAATCGCCAGCGCGATGCCGTCCTCGGTGAGCGCGGCGGTGTCGATACGATCATAGCCGACGCCCCATCGCGCGACGATGGCCAATCGCGAACAACCGCGCACGCTCTCGGCCTTGAACCAGGAGGCGAGTGCAAAAATCGCGTCGTAACGGTCCAGCACATCTGGCGTGCAGACATTACCCTCGAAGTCCGGCATCAGTTCATACTCAATGTTCGGTAGCGACAGTCTCTCTTCGAGCGCCGCCTCGTACCGGCCTTTTGCTTCGGTGGCGAAGTCGGCCGTGACGCCGACAAGGAACTTGCTCATAATCGACAAGGAGGCTAGTTTAACATGCGAGGAGCGAAACCATGAGCGGACTTCCCGAATATCTGCGCGGCGCGGCGGACCTTCATGTGCACAGTGCGCCGGACGTCGTCGCGCGCCGCTATGATGACATCGATCTCGCTCGCGAAATGGCGGCGGCCGGATTCGGCGCGATCCTACTCAAATCGCATTCCGCTCCCACCCCCGCGCGCGCGTATCTTACCCGCAAGGTTGTGCCGGAGATCAAGGTCTTTGGCGGGCTCGTGCTCAACGACACCATCGGTGGCTTCAACGTGAGCGCCGTTCGCGCGGCCTTATCGGTGGGCGCAAAAGAGATATGGATGCCAACGCACTCCGCGCACAATCACAAGGTGCATCACAAGGAGCATGGCGGACTGTCGGTGTTTGACGGTCACGGCGAGTTGCGGAACGATGTCCAATCGATCGTGCGGCTCGTCGCGAACGCGGACGCGATTCTTGGCACTGGGCACATCAGCCCGGAAGAAGCCACGGCGCTCATCCGATTCGCACACACCGAGGGCGTGTCGAAAATTCTCGTCACGCACCCGGAATGGGGAGCGACCTACTACACACCCGCGCTCCAACGCGAGTTAACCGTCTTCGGCGCGATCTTCGAACGGTGTTTCGTGTCGACGACTCACCGTTGCGGGCACGTGCCGTTCGCGACGATTGAAACCGCCATCGCCGATGTCGGTGTGAACTCGACGATTCTCGCCTCCGATCTCGGTCAACCGGATACGCCGCCACCGGCCGAAGGGATGATCGAATACGCGGAGAGGATGCGTGCTGCGGGCTTCTCGCAGGACGATGTGCGCCGGATGATGGTGACACACCCACGGCACTTACTGGAGTAGCGGGCGGTATTTCTCCAGCCGCAAGTTCTTCGCCCGCTGACCGCCGATGCGTGCATTGTTTCCTTCCGCGCCGAAATAGACTCCAACCGTACCCGCATTGGTACCGGGAACTGGAAGTTCCTCCCACGCACGATCGAGCACGACGTTCGAGGTCATTGCACCTCCCTGATCGAACACCACGAGTCTTCGATCCAGTGCGACTTGCAACACAGCGCCACTAGCGGAAATCTCAAGATGGTGAAAGGCGCTCGCGTTGAAACTCTCGGTAGGCGCGGCGAACGCAATAATCGCCGACGGATTCAGCCGGCGCACACTGACAGCCCCGGTCGAATGAAGCCGGACCCAAAAACCGGCGGATGTCCCGCCGATAATTCCATCGCCCGGCGCTGCGCGGCGGCTGCGGAAATACGGCCCCGCTTGGGTTTCCAAGTGGTCCTCGTTTGTCGGCGCGAGCACATCCATCGCAAAGTAGAGGTCCTGGCCGGCGTCGCCGGCGCGGATGCTTCGCAATTCGCAATCGGCGGTGCGTCGCACGAGATGAACTCCGGCGAAGCTCGTGCCAGTGTGCTGAATCTCGGAGTCGATGCGCAAATGCACCGGCCCCTCGGGGCTGGGCGAATTCGCGGCGATGAAGTAGGATCCGTCTTGCAGGTCGTTCACGCCGGAAACGCAACGATGGATTGCAGCAATGCCGGCTCGATTCAGCGCGCGTTAAAAGACACGAACATCGTCGATATCGCCGCGAAAATAAGTTCCGCGAACAACCCCGTTCCCGGCGGCGAATCGGCCAGGGCCAGGAATAAAGGGCGAAGCCAACGGCATGAGGACCGGATCGCTTTCGTCGCCATCGACAAATACGCTGGCGCTATTGGAAGGCGCTCCCTCGAACCGCCCCGCGATAAAGTGCCACTTGCCGTCATCGACCCGGCTCTTGCTAACCGCGACCTCTCTGCGGAGGTACACATCGGCTCGCCCGTGCCGGCTCCATGCCACATGACCGGACTTCAACAGCACGAGCGAGAAGTTGTCGGGCGAAAACTCCGAACCGCCGTTACCGTTGAAATTGACAATGAGGCTCGAGTCCCCGTTGGTCGAAGTCGTTCGAATCCAAGCTGTGACCGTTCGCGGAGAATCGCCGCTTGGTAGGCGGCCGCGCGGATCGTCGCCGTCGAGCGCCGCCGACATGCCGTCCAAACGAACCGCGCCGCCGAGCGCTCCGTCGACGAACTTCGCCGGGCCGGAAATTCGCAGTGCCGGAACATTCCCACCCGCATCGGTCGCCTCGCCACCGTCCAACTTAAACCAGGCAACTTCCCATAGCGACCGATCCACCGGCGTCCGCTGCCGGAGGTTTGCAAAAACGATCACGCCCGCGACCGCGGCGACGGCAGCGAGTGCGTAACGCCAAATTCGGCGACGCCGTGGCGGCATGTGGGGTTCGATGACTTCCGTCTCAGGAGCCGCCGATGCCACTGGCGCTATGAATTGGTACCCGCGCCTAGGCACAGTACGTACATAACGCGGCGACTTTGAGTCGTCATTCAGTGCCTTTCTAATCTCCTGGATGCACCCGACTAGCGTTGCATCGGATACTGCGGCGGCCTTCCAAACAACCGAGAAGATCTCGTTTTTTTCAACCAGCCGGTGGGGTTCTCAATTAGGAATTCAAGCAACTGAAACGTTCGCGGCCGAAAGTGAATCGGCTCACCGTTGAGGTGCGCCAAGCCTTGCGCGATGTCTACCACCAGGTCCAACGCTCGAAAAACGTATGATTCGTCGCCTTTCGCTCGATTCTCGTCGAACTCTTGTTCTTCTCTCATGACTTCGGGATCAAGTGCAGTGTATACGAGAGTGATGGACGAATGCTAGCCGTTCGCCTCATTCTCGCGGAGGAATTTACCAACCATGATTTTTCATCGCATCCTACCTGTTCTGTTCACCGTCAGCGCGACAGTTCCAGCCGTAGCAGTACCCATCTCCCTGCAAAACGCAACCGCGACTCTAAGCCAGACGATAGGCGCAAGTTTTCTCGCATCGTCGATGATCAACGGCAACTTCGGTGGAGGACTAGGGGAAGGTTGGGCCATCTTCGATGGCATTAACGCGGTCGCGCACACGGCGGTGTTCGAAACCGTTTTAGATTTCGGCTCGCCGGGCGGATCCGAACTGACCTTTACGCTTTCCCATCTCTACACGACCGCTCCCAACCACACGCTTGGCCGTTTTCGGCTTTCGGTAACAACCGACCCACGCTCGAATTTTGCCGACGGCCTCCAATCGAGCGGCGATGTCACGGCGAATTGGGTCGTCCTCACACCGACGCTGGCATCCGCTACCAACGGCCCAACGATGACCATTTTGGGCGACGGCTCTGTGCTCGTCAGTGGCACGAATCCGAGCACCTCGGTGTACACGATTACCGCAACCACTCTACTTTCAGCGATCACAGGGGTTCGCCTCGAAGCCATGGAAGACGCGAGTCTGCCCGCGTTAGGTCCAGGGCGGGTTGCGTCGAACGGCAACTTCGTCCTGACTGAATTCGAGTTGTCCGCGTCGGATCTCCTAACGCCAGAGCCAACATCCTGGGCGTTAGTCGCGCTCGGCGGATTGGCGCTATGGAGGCGCCGGGTTTGATACAGTGAGCCAATGGCCCGCATAACGATTTGGATCGTGGCGCTAGTCGCCGTTGTGTTCTCGCAAGACTTAATGGAGCGGTTCCGCAACATGAGCCGCGATGCCGAAAAGAAAGGACTCGCCGAACCGTTCAAAGGCGTTACCGCCAACGGAACCGTGGAGCCCGGGCTATTCGCCGTGAAGTCGACTGGCGTGTCGACGGAACCCGTGCGTAAAGCGGCGGCGGCGTTTCTCGCGGCGCTCACCGATGAGCAACGGACAAAAACGAAATTCTCAGTTGACGACGACGAGTGGCGCAAGTGGATGAATCAACACTTCTACCGGCGCCAAGGCGTCGGCTTCGAGGAAATGAACGACAAACAGAAGGACCTCGCCTTCGCAATGATGAAGGCCGCGTTGAGCGCCAAGGGCTTGAAGCTCTCGCGCGACATCATGCGCCTCAACGAAACCCTCGGCGAGTTGAACAAGAACGACTTCGTTCAATATGGCGAATGGAAGTATTGGATCTCGATCATGGGCGAACCGTCGACGGACAAGCCCTGGGGCTGGCAGATCGACGGCCATCACTTGATCGTCAACTACTTCGTGCTGGGCGATCAGGTCGTGATGACGCCGACCTTTGTCGGTTCCGAACCGGTCATCGCCACGTCGGGCAAATATAAGGGCACGTCGATCCTGCAGGAAGAGCAGCAAGCGGGCCTCGATCTCGCTCGCACGTTGACGGAAGCGCAGAAATCGAAGGCTGTGCTGTCGACGATCAAGGACAAGAACAACAACCTCGGCGAAGCGTTCAAAGACAACATCGTCCTCGACTACGCCGGCATCGCCGTGAAAGAGATGACCGCCTCGCAAAAAAAGCAGCTACTCGCGCTGGCGAAGCTCTACATTTCCAATACCGACGACGGCCACGCCAAAATAAAGATGAGCGAAATCGAAAAGCACCTCGACAGAACTTTCTTCGCATGGATAGGCGAAATGAAGGACGACAGCGTCTATTACTATCGGATTCACAGCCCGGTCGTGCTGATCGAGTTCGATCACCAACTGCCCGTTGGCATCCGCCACCTGGTCGCGAATCCGAAAGTTCCGTTCCACGAGCACATTCACGCCGTGATCCGAACGCTGAACGGCAACGACTACGGAAAGGACCTTCTGCGCCAGCACTACGCGATGCACAAGCACTAGTCGATGCTCACTCGCCGGACGCTTCTTCTCAGCGCGCTCCAACCGCCGCCCTCACGCCCCAACATCCTCTTGATCCTCTGCGACGACCTCGGCTTTGGCGACGTCAACGTCTACAACCCGAAATCGCCAATCCGCACACCGTCGATGGATAAACTCGCTCGCGAAGGAATGCGATTCATCGACGCCCACTCCCCTTCGGCCGTATGCACTCCCACCCGCTACGGACTGCTGACGGGACGCTACTCGTGGCGAACGCGCTTGAAGAACGGGGTGTTGAACGGCTACTCGCCGGCGCTGCTGGAACCAGGTCGCGAAACCATTGCGTCGCTTCTCAAAAAGCAGCACTATACGACCGGAGGATTCGGCAAGTGGCACCTCGGCCTCGGCCGCGCGCCGAAGGTCGATTACTCGCAAGATTTCAAGCCGACGCCGCTCGAGTGGGGCTTCGACGAATATTACGGCATCCCGGCGTCGCTCGACATGCCGCCGTACGTTTTTATCGATGGCCGTAGGGTTGTGGAGCAGCCGACAGGATCGCTGCCCGACAACGGCGAAGTAAGACGCGGCCCGTTCTGGCGCGGAGGCCCCGCGGGACCGTCGTTCCAAATGGAAGAGGTGATGCCGAACACCGCGCGGCGCGCCTGCGCCTTCGTCGAAAAGACGAAGGCGCCGTGGTTCGCGTACGTCCCGCTGCCCGCGCCGCACACGCCGTGGGTGCCGTCAAAGCCGTTTCAAAAGAAATCGAACGCAGGCCTGTATGGCGATTTCCTCGAGGAGGTCGACGCCTGGATCGGCCGCATGGTCGACGCCGTCGAAAAATCCGGGCAAGCGCGCAACACCATCGTTATCGTGACCTCCGACAACGGCACGCCCTGGGATCCGCGCGATGCCGCCGAGGCCGCCGGCCATCAAGCCAACGCGAACTGGCGCGGCCAGAAGGCCGACATTCAAGAGGCCGGGCACCGCATTCCATTCATTGTCCGTTGGCCAAGCCGCGTGCGGGCGGGTTCTATCAACGAGAAAACAATCTGCCTCACCGATGTGTTCGCCACGGTCGCCGACGTGCAAGGCATCCGCATGCCGCAAACAATGGGCGAAGACAGTTTCAGCTTGCTGCCTACGCTGCTGAACAAGAATGCGAGCGCGCGGCCAAGCATCGTTCATCACTCGGCGAACGGTATGTTCTCCTACCGCGAGGGCGACTGGAAACTCATTGTCGGCCGAGGCTCGGGCGGATTCACCGAACCGGTGACGATCACGCCGAGAGCCGGCGAACCGGCCGGCGAGTTGTACAACCTGCGCAACGATCCACGCGAGCAGCGAAACTTGTACGCCTCACAACCCCAAGTCGTTGCTCGCCTGACCGCGGCGCTCGACAAGATCCGCAACGACGGCCGCAGTCATCCCTAATGCGCCGGAACGAACATGCTCCATCGTTCGCCTGTAAATCGATACCCCATGCGTTCGTAAACCGGAGCGCCCATCGCACTGGCGTCCAATGCGGTGCGCGTGATACCGAGTTCGATCGACGCAACCGATAGCGCATGGCGCATCACCGCCTCGGCGTAACCCTTCTGCCGGTGCGCAGGATCGGTAGCCACCAGTGCGACATACAACCAGCCGTCGATTGCGATGACCGTCGCCGTGCTCACCGCAACATCGCCATCGTAAGCGACATAACCGAATTCGTTGTCGGGCCGGCTAAAGTACGCATCGGTCTCCATCACGCTTTCAGTCACAATTTCCGGCATTCCGTACGCGCGCATGTTGGTATCCAGCGCATTCCGAGCCTACGCGCGGCTATCGACGCGCCGGAATGAAACCGAGGGCGCGGGCCGAGTTGGCGGGTTCAAGCCCGCGACGTCGCCAGTCATCACCTCCACTTCGAGATAATGGGCGAGGCCAAACTCTCCCACAAGTCCTTCCACATTACAGCCGCTGACACAACCGGAGTGAAGAAAAAGAGCCCAGGGCAGTCCGTACGGCGCGGCGTCGGCGCAGGCCGCGCTCAAACGCGCGCGCAGTTCTTCGTCGGACTCGGCGGGCGTCCGGAGATAGGTCGCGTTGTTGATGATCAGAGCCGAGTTGACCCACGCGGCTTCAATGCCATCGATCAAACGAATGGATCCGCGATTCGACCGCTCCGCGCAGTAGCGCAAAAACTGTGCCCAGAATTGATTCCCCATGACCCGTCAATCATACCGCGGCGATTCGGGTATCGCAGCGCCGTCGCCGCGCGCGTCGGATGCGCCGTAATTCACGCCAACTGCTTGATCCCGCATCACCGCCTGTCCCACGCCGACACCGCTGGTTGCAAACGCGCCGCGATCGTTCAACTTGTGACCCAGTTTCGTCAGCGCCCCGCGCACCGCCGCGGGTACGCGCGACTCAATCGCGATCGTGCATGTCGATCCCGTGGGCGCGAATCGCGGCGCGTCCATCGCGGCCTGAATATTCATGCCGAAGTCCGCGATGTTCGAAACGAACTGCGCGTGCGAATAGGGCTGCGTCGGACCGCCCATGATGCCAAAGCCAACGTGCAAATCGCCCTTCTCCAGAAACGCCGGAATGATCGTATGCTGCGGCCTCTTCCGCGGCGCAAGCGCGTTGGCATGCTTGGCGTCGAGCTTGAAATACGAGCCGCGGTTTTGCAGATGAAAGCCCATGCCGTCCACCGCCACCGCCGAGCCCCAACCGGCGGAAATGCTCTGAATCCACGACGCAATGTTTCCCTCTTTGTCCACAACCGCCAAATACGTTGTATTGCCGCTGGTGATCAAATCGACACCCGGTGCGACATCGCATTTGGCCTTGGCCATGTCAATCGCGCTCGCCCTCTTCGCCGCATACTCTTTCGAAAGCATCGACCGCATTGGCACATCGACAAACCGGGGGTCCGAGCTATATTGCCACAAATCGGCGTACGCCAGTTTCATCGCCTCGATCTGCCAGTGATAGGCAGCCGCGTCTTTCTTTTCCAATGGCCGCGTCTCTATCATGTTCAACATCTCGATCGCGCCGATACCCGAACCATTCGGCGGCAGTTCGTAAAGCCGCCATCCGCGGTAAGTCGACGAAATCGGCGTCACCCACTCGGGCGTCCACTCGGCCAGATCTCTCGCGTCCAACATTCCGCCGAGCTTTTTCGATGTCGCCAATATCGCCTTCGCGATCTCGCCTCTGTAAACCACGTCCGGACCTTGCGCCGCAAGCAACGTAAAGGCCCGCGCCAACATCGGATTCTTGAAGACCTGTCCGACCGCGGGTGGCTTGCCGCCTGGCAGAAAAATCTCCGGCGCCGCTTCAAGCGCTCGCAACGATTTCAGCGTCGCCTCGCTCGCGCCCCATGACTGTTGAATGCGCTCGGTCACCGGAAAGCCCTCGCGCGCGTAGTAGATCGCCGCACGGAACAAATCTCTCCAAGGCAGCCTGCCGTACCGCGCATGCATGGCGGCCCAACCCGCCGCCGCGCCCGGAACCGTGACCGTGTGTATTCCGCGTTGCGGCATACTCCTAAAGCCCAATTTCTTCATCGCGCCGATCGATTGCGCCTTCGCCGCCCACCCGCTCGCGTTCAAGCCCGAAAGCTTCTTATCGCTCGCCGTCCAAACCATCGCGAACAGATCGCCGCCGATTCCATCCATCATAGGTTCAACCACGCTGAGCACCGCGTTCGCCGCAATCGCGGCGTCGACCGCCGATCCACCGCGCGCCAGGATTTCCGCGCCCGCTTGCGACGCCAACGTCTGCGACGTGGCCACAATTCCATTCTTCGATATCGTCGTCGCGCGCCCGTGATCGCGGCTCTGCGCAATCAAACTGAGCGAAGCAAGCAAGCGAATGGCAGGTTTCATTTTTTCGACTCCGGAATCGTGAAGAGCAGCGCCTGCAACGCCCACGCCGTACCCGCCGCAGAGATCCACTGATCGTGGCCGTAAGGGAATCCGCTCTCGAAGTAGGCTTGCAACGGAAACACGCGCGACCGTACATACCAAGAACCATCGGGCCGCTGCGTATTCAGCAGGAATTGCACGCCTTTCTTATATATCGCATCGGACGGTTTCATGCCGCATTCATGCAGCGCATACAAGGCAAGCCCCGTTGCGTAGGCCTCCTCTTCGGTCGTCGAGAGCTGCGTCCAAGCGCCCGACGCACGCTGGTCCTTCACGAGCATGGCCGACGCCTTAAGGATCTCCGATCGCGGCGCGCCCGTCCACTGCAATCCGAGCAGGCGCATCGCTTTCTCTTCGAGATCTTCCGCCGGTGCGGCGCTCAACCACGCTCGCGCCCGCGCCACGCGCTCGCGCATCTCGGCGGCCCGCCCGGGTGGCGCGTAGTCGCGCAGCGCCTTCGCCGAAAGCGCCGTGTAGGTGAGCGACGTGTACTCTTGCGGCGGGCGGTGATCGTCGACCTTCCATCGCCCGCTCGGCGATTGCCGGAATGCCAGCAACTGTACGGCGGCATCGGTATCGGCGCCAGCGGCTACGCCCAAGTCCTTCATCGCAAACAACTGAAACGACGCAATCTCGGGAATCAGTGCGCCGGTCAGCTCCTGATCGCCTTCGCCCGCGCCTTGCGCAGTTCGTCCATCTCGCGCGAAGCCGCCGCTTCGTCCACGCCAAATCCTCGCTTACGCGCGTGCGCCAAAACCTGCGCCACCTGCAGATTGTTGTGGCACGACGTGCACCCGCGTTTCTGCGGAATCAACGGCGCCGACTTTTGCATCAGCGGAATGCCGCGCTCAATTGCCGCGCGCACGGTGTTATTCAGAACCGGCGGAGGCAAAACAATTTCAGCCGCCCCCTCCGGCGTCTTCGCGTCTTCAAGCAACTGGATGATCCGCCTATCGCCCAACCGCCGCGCCCAAGTCAGCGCCGTGAATCCGTTCTCGTTCTTTGCTTTCACGTCCGCGCCCTTGGCCAGCAGGTAACGGACGATTTCCGGGTCGCGCCGGTACGACATCGCCGCGCGCATCAACGGCGTGTAGCCCCGCCCCGCATTCGCTGAAACAGGCGCGCCTCTCTCCACCAACGCTTTCACAACTTCGACATCGCCGA
>VFZQ01000059.1 GCA_016871135.1 Acidobacteriota bacterium
CCAGCGACTCGTGCGGCGTCGACGGCGGCTTTGCGAAGAAACCAAACCACGACTCTCTTCGCCCGCGCCGTTCGCGCCGCCGTAACTCGTCGATCGCAGCCGTGGCCGCCGCCCGCAGCAGCCACGGCTCGATTCGATCGGCCGCCACCCGCGTCCGCGAGAACTTCAAGATCACTTTGACCGCGATCTCTTCCGCCCTCGCGCGATCACGAACCACGCGTGAGATCAGCCCGGTGAGCCGTCCATAGTAGGCCCGAAAAACGGATTCGATTTCGGACTCGCCGGTTGTTGTGATCGCCGCGTGCACAGTTCTATAACGCCACAACGTGAGCGAATGTGACAGGTAAAATACGAAGTGCTGCTATGCGCGAATCCGCACTTATCGAACTCTCTGGAGTTGCTCTGCGCTTATCGATGGCAAGAGAGCGCTCAGGCGGGCCGAATCCGGCGTCCGAAGTGGAGCAGGAGTGCCTTCGTCTCGCAAACGAACTCGGCTTGGAGCCGTTCGCCGCCGCCCGATCGATTGACGACTTCGAACGCGGTTGGCGAAAGCAACTGCGCGTCTTTCGCCACAAAGACATTCTTCGCATGGGAATGTTGCTTGCCCGCCAACACGCTTTCGTCGCTTACTTGCAGGTCTATCCGAACGCGCAAAACCGCCCGAAGTCCTGTTTTGTGCTCGAACAAATTCGGCGGGAGCTAGACGCACAGTTCGATAAATATGGACTGCAAGAGGCCTTTCTGATGATGCCGCACATCCCATGGCCCAACGCGCCGGAGACGTGGAAGGAGTGGTCGGGCGACGCCATGCGCGCCTGTGTAATTCGCGAGCTCGACGCGCTCAACGCCACGGCGCCTTCTGATACGCCGTAACAAACGCCTGCCCATCAAGCACCAGCATCGGATCGTTTACGTTCTTCGGATGATTGCGTTTCTCCAAACGATACGTCACCGGCGGCTTGCGTCGCGAGTTTGCCGTGATCGTCGTTTCGGTTGCGGTCCAGGTGCCTTCGTCGGAACTGTTTGATGTCGAACCGCCGAACGGATTGTAGGAATCGGATTCGCCGAAGTATTGATAGGTGCCGTTGGCGTTCAGCGTGAAGCACTGGCTCGACGACCGCGCTCCGCCGTTGGTGGCGTAGACATTGGCTTGGTAACACCACTTGCCAACCAACTCCTGCAACACGCCGCCGGCTCTCGCCGATGAACCCGCGGCCATGCGCGTCAGCCGGATCGACTGGCTGCCCGAGCCGAGCGTCATCACGTCGCCGTTGAGTTGAACCGCCAGCGGCACCTGGCCGTCGGCGGCGGTCAGTATCAGCGTCGCGTCGTTCACCGCATAGCGATAATTCTGTCCGCCGAAAAACACGCCGCCGTTTGCGTCGAAGCGCACGACGCCTTGCGGTCCTTGCCAATCGCCGACTAGTCCGTTTTGCGGTGGCGCGGCGCCGCCGGCGCTCAGCGGATTGCGTGCCACCGGCGCTAGGACATAGCGAGTCCCGTCCGATGTCAACGCCACATGCCCGCCGCCTTCGCGTTCAACCGTAAACGGGAAACCGGTTCCATCGACCATAAACGTGCCGTTGAGTTTCTCCGCGTAGGCCTTCGCGGAGATCGGAAAACTTTTGCCTTCGAAGACCAGCGTGCCTTTGTAGGCGCCCAGTCCTACCGTTTGCACGGTGAGCTCGATGTTCCCGCCCTTCCACGAACCGGTCCATTCGTTCTGCGCCAACAGCGCGGTTGTCGCGAAAAGGAAAGCCAGAATTTTACGCATGCGGCCTCCTGCTCAATCGTAACTCTTCGCAACAAACCCGGCGCGCGCGGCCCGCGTTTCACACAGCAGGGCGGCAAGTTCAACGCCGCTCAACAAAGGAGAAACGATCATGAAAAACGCAGTAGCTTTTGGATTGGTACTTGGTCTGACCGCCGTGAGCGCATTTGCGCAGCGGCCGCAACGGCCCGCGGGAACCTACGGCCAAGGCGGACAACGCCCCGCCGCCGCGCCGCAGCGTCCGGCCGGTACATACGGCAATGCCGGCCAGCGCCCGGCAAACGCGCCGCAGCGCCCCGCCGAATCGTATGGCAAGAAGGGCGGTAAGCCGGCTAACGCGCCGCAGCGTCCGCGTTAAGCGTGGGCCGGTTCGGGTACGACTTCCCAAAAATAGAAGGCGTTGCCGTCGGGATCGGAGAAGTCGATGAACTTGCCGGGCTCGCTCTCGACGACGGGCCCGCCAAACTTCACGCCGCGCTTCTGCAACCGCTCGACGACGCCTTCAATCGGCTCGGTGATCTCAAGGGCGATGACCATGCTTCCGCGTGTGCCCGGCGCGGGATACTTTGGGGAGGCCGGGTGCAGTCCGATAACAAGACCGCGCCCCGCGTCGACCGTCGCCCAGTGATCCCCGAAGCGATTCGCCAATTTCAGGCCGAGCGTTTGCGTGTAGAACTCGACCGCCGCATCCATATTCGAGATGAAGACCGTTACGTTGCCGCCAGATATCATGAGATCAGTATCGGCCACCTCGCGCCGGGAAGAAAGGCGCCAGTTGGGAAAAGTGGGATCCAGTTGACACTTCACGCACAAATCGCCGCTGCAATCGCGAGCTCGATTCAACCTGGCGAACGGCTGCCCGGAGCGCGGACGGCAGCGGCCGCGCGCGGCGTTTCGCGCAAGACGATCACCGCCGCGTATCGAACATTGGAGCGCCGTGGCATTATCGAGATTTCGCAAGGCCGCGCGCCGGTTGCCGCGGGCCGCGTCATCGAAGTGTCGAACTGGACCGCGGCGCTGAAAGCCACGCGTCTGCCGCGCCGCACAGCCCGGTTCACCGATCCCGACGGCAACATTCTCTATCTCAACTCCTAGACAGGCGTCTTCAACTCCATCCTTGATCAGGTAGGATCGCCCCCGGGCTTTCGGTACAGTGCGCCGGTTGGGGTATTCTGGTTCGTTGCGATGAGTGTTGAGTTTACCGGCGAGCGTGTCATTCCGGGAGAGGTCGATGTCGACCTCTGGAACGAGCATATTGCGCGTTATGTGTTTGCCTCGCGGCTGGCGCGGCGGAAGCGGACGCTAGATATCGGCTGCGGCGCTGGATACGGATCGGCCGAATTGGCCGCGAATGCCGCGCATGTGACGGGAGTCGACATCAGCGACGAGGCCGTCGCCTATGCCTCGGAACACTATCAAAGGTCGAATCTTTCGTTCCAAGTCGCGCCGGCGACCGCCTTGCCCTTCGACGACGGCTCGTTCGATTTGGTGGTCGCCTTCGAAGTCATCGAACATCTCGACGATTGGCAACTGCTGCTGGCCGAGGCGCGGCGCGTCTTGGCGTCGGGTGGCCAGTTCGTCGTCTCGACGCCGAACAAGGCGTACTACGCCGAGTCGCGCGCGGTCTCTGGGCCGAATCCGTTTCACGCCCACGAATTCGAATTCGGCGAATTCAAAGAGGCGCTGGAGCAGCACTTTCCGCACACGTTGTTGTTCACCGAAAACCACTCCGACACGATTGTGTTCCGGCCTGCGGTGGGCGCGCAGCAGATCCCGGTTGAGGTCCGGCTCGACGGCGATGCGGCGCCGGCCAACGAGGCGCATTTCTACATCGCCGTCTGCGCGGCGCAACCGATGACGGGCGCACCGGCGTTTCTGTACGTCCCAACCGCGGCGAACGTTTTGCGGGAACGCGAGATCCACATCCACCGGCTCGAAAGGGAATTGGAGACCAAGGATTCGTGGCTCGGCGAAGCGCGGTCAAAGCATGCCGAGTTGGTGCGGCTGCACGACGACCAGACGCTCGAACTTCGCAAACGAAACGAGTGGGCGCTCGAACTGAACACGCAGGTGAAGAACGCCGGGCTGCGAATCGATGAGCTGCAACAGGAGCTATCGGCGCAGCAACTGGCGGCCACCGAAGCGGTCGAAGGGTACGAAGCCGAGATCGGCCGGATTTCGGGCGAACGCACGGCGGCGATCAAATGGGGGCAGGAGAAGGAAGCCGAGTTATTGAAACAGTTGGAAGCCAACAGGGCGGAACTGAGCAAGTGTGTGGCGCTGTTGCAATCCACGGAGGCGACGGTCGAAGAACGTACGAAGTGGGCCCAGGCGCTGGACGCCGAGATCGCCAACTTGCGCCAACAGCTGGAGGCGATCCACGCTTCGAAATGGCTGCGGTTGGGGCGGCGTTTCGGCGTGGGGCCGCAGGCCGGCTAAGCCATGGCGCTCGCCGCGCGGATACTGCGCAACCTGCCGCTGCTGTTGCTTTCGCCGCTGTTGATCGGCGTGCCGGCGGCGGCGCTGTATCTGCTCGATCTGTTTTGGAAAATCTTCGGGCGCGCGCGGCTGACCGCGCCGGAGAAACCGGACACCCGCAAGGCCTCGGTGGTAATTCCGAACTGGAACGGACGCGATCTGCTGGCCAAGTACATTCCGCCGCTGATCGAAGCGATGGGCGACAACGAAATCATCGTTGTCGACAACGGCTCGACCGACGGCAGCGCGCGGTTTCTCGCCGAAACATTTCCGTCGGTGCGTGTTCTGGCGCTGCCGGACAATCTCGGTTTCGGCGGCGGATCGAACCATGGCTTCGCGCACGCGTCGAACGACATCGTTGTGCTGTTGAACAGCGACATGCGCGTCGCGCCGGACTTCCTTGCGCCGCTACTCGAAGGTTTCGCCGATCCCTCGGTGTTCGCCGTGTCGTGCCAGATTTTCTTTAGCGATCCGGCCAAGCTGCGCGAAGAGACCGGCCTGACGCAAGCGTGGTGGGAAAACGGTGGACTGCGCGTGCGGCATCGCATCGACGAGCGAGTGAAAACCGCGTTTCCGTGTTTCTACGGCGGTGGCGGTTCGTGCGCCTTCGACCGCCGAAAATTCCTGGAGCTAGGCGGATTTGACGAGTTGTTGGCGCCGTTCTATCTGGAAGATACCGATCTCGGCTACATGGCTTGGAAGCGTGGCTGGAAAGTGCTGTACGAACCGCGCAGCCACGTGTGGCACGAGCATCGCGGCACGATCGGAAAGAAATTCTCGCCAGCCTACATCGACTCGGTGCTGAAGAAAAACTTCCTGTTGTTCTGCTGGAAGAATATCCACTCGCCCGCGCGCCTGTTCGAACATTTTTTCTTCTCGCTGGCCGGCGCGTGGCTGAGCGTCGTGTTCGGCGAGTCGTTTGAGCGCCCAAATCCGCGTGCGTTGTGGCGAGCGTTCGTTCAATTGCCCGGCGCGCTGAAGAGCCGCTGGCGCGCGTGTGGACTTGCCGCAATCGACGACACCGAGGCGTTTAAGCGCCCGATGCCTGGCTACTTTCTCGACCGTTTCGCGAAGCTGCCCGCGCGGGTGAAAAAGCCATCGGTGCTGCTTCTG
The DNA here is from genome assembly GCA_016871135.1 of Acidobacteriota bacterium. GTDB lineage: Bacteria > Acidobacteriota > Terriglobia > Bryobacterales > Bryobacteraceae. The sequence goes on from VFZQ01000059.1 coordinate 5,363, forward strand.
TCGCCGTATCCCGTGTGCCCGCCCGTGCACGGCGGCGGCGTGTTCATCTACCAGACGATCTGCGAACTGGTGAAACACGCCGACGTGCATCTGGTGATCCTCCTCGACGAGGAGTGGCAGGAGCAGGCGCATGAAGAACTCACCGTCCTTTGCGCATCGACGTCGTACTTGGTCCGTCTGGAAGGCCGGCCGAGAGGGTTCGGTTCGCTGACGCCGTTCGCGGTGCGCGAGTTTGCAAATGACGACCTTCGCTGGGCCATTCACCGCACCGTGCTGCTGCATCAAGTCGACGTCGTGCAGCTAGACTACACCAACATGGCGCAATACGCCGAAGACTATCGGCAGATCGTCAACGTGTTGTTCGAGCACGATGTCTACTTCCAATCGATCGGCCGGTCCCTCGCGGGCGGCGCATGGTTGAAGCGTCCGGCGGCGGCCTACGAATACCTGCGCGCGCTGCGCTACGAACTGACCGTGCTGCCGAAGATGGACCGCATCCAGATGTGCAGCGCGGCCAACGCGGCATACCTGGCGGAGTTCGCGCCGTCGCTGGTTCCGAAGATGCAACCGGGCCTGCGCGCGGGAATCGATACGGCGCGTTATGAATTCGCCGCCGACGGCCGTGAACCCGATACCCTGCTCTTCCTCGGCAGCTTCCGCCACATTCCGAACCGCGAGGCGCTGGAGTGGTTTGTATCGCACGTGTGGCCGCTGATTGTCGCCAAGAGGCCGTCGGTGCGGCTGGTGATTATCGGATCCGATCCGCCGCCGCGTCATTCGCTGCCAGAGATCGGACATATCGAAATGATCGGTTTCGTCGATGACGTGCGCGACGCGCTGCGGCGATATGCCGTGTTCGTCTGTCCAATCCTCACCGGAAGCGGCGTCCGCGTGAAACTGCTGGAAGCCTTCGCGGCGGGCATCCCGGTGGTGTCGACAACGGTCGGCGCCGAGGGCTTCGCCGACGGCGTTTATCTCCGCGCCGATGAGCCTTCGGCATTCGCCGCGCATGTGTCGACATTGCTCGACGACGCCGATTTGGCGCGGGATTTGGCGTCGAAAGCGCGGGCCCATGTCGTCGAAGATTGGGACATGGCCGCGATCACGAAAAAGCTGGCGGAGAGCTTTGTGGACGCGGTTGCGGAGAAGCGGGGCGGAAAGTAAAGTGGAGGCATGGAAGTCGTATTGACGCCCTCGCAAGAAGAACTCGTCGACCAGGCGGTGAAGGAAGGCCGCGTCGCCAGCCGCGAAGACGCTCTTCGCCGCGGGATGGCACTCTGGGAGCGGGAGGAATCGATGCGCCGCGACATGCTGTTGAGTATTCGCGAAGCCGACGCCGAACTCGATCGCGGCGAATACACCGAGGTCTCAACGCGAGAGGAACTTCACGAATTCATGAACGGCGTGATCGAAAGAGGCAAGCGGCGTCTGGCCGCGAGGAAGAACGACGGCAGTTGATGAAGACGCGCCTGACGCGGCGCGCGCAAGCTAACCTCGATGATAGCTGGCTGCACATCGCCGAATTGAGCCAGAACACCGAAGCCGCGCCAAAAGTGATTCGAAGTCTCGAAGACGCTATCGACGCCGTCGGGCAAAACCCCAACATGGGCCGCCGCCGCGATCTCGACCTTAGGGCCGGGCTACGATCCTTTGTCGTCGATCAGCACGTCGTCGTTTACCGGCGACGGCGATCCTCCGTCTCCATCGCCGGCATCTTTCACCACACGCAAAATCTCCCCACCCTCTTCCAGTAGAATGTTAGAGTCCATCAGGAGGACGCCAATGATCCAGCTCAAAGTAAACGGGGCGACCCGCAAGTTTGAGGGCGACCCCGAGATGCCGCTGCTCTGGTATCTCCGCGAGTTGCTCGAATTGACCGGCACCAAATACGGGTGCGGAATGGGCTTGTGCGGCGCGTGCACCGTGCACGTCGACGGCAAGGCCGTCCGCGGTTGCCAGACCACCATGGCCAGCGCGGCGGGCAAGTCCGTCGTCACCATCGAAGCGCTGAAGGGCCAGCACCCGGTGCAGAAGGCCTGGATGGCCTGCAACGTCCCGCAATGCGGCTACTGCCAGAGCGGCCAGATCATGCAGGCCGCGGCGCTTCTGAAGGAAAAGCCGAAGCCGACCGACAAGGACATCGACGACGCGATGCAGGGCAACATCTGCCGCTGCGGCACCTATCAACGGATTCGCAAAGCCGTCAAAATGGCGGCGGGGGTGAGAGCATGAGCGAGAATACTCTACACGTCGTGGAACGCCGCGCGTTCCTGAAATACACCTTCGGCGCGGGCGCGCTGATTCTCGGCACACACGTCGAAGCCTTCGCCTCCAGCGCCGACACCGCCGTCTTCCATCCCAGCGTCTATCTCGGCATCGAGCCGAACGGCACGGTAATCCTCATCGCGCATCGCTCGGAAATGGGCACCGGTTCGAAGTCGACGCTGCCGATGATCATGGCCGACGAACTCGAAGCCGACTGGAAGCGAGTAAAGGTCGAACAAGCGATCGGCGACGAAAAGTACGGTTCGCAGAACACCGACGGTTCGTGCTCGATTCGCGATTTCGTCGAGATCATTCGCACCGCCGCCGCGTCCGCCCGCACAATGCTCGAACAAGCCGCCGCGCAGAAGTGGAACGTACCGGCCGCCGAGTGCCAGGCCAAGAATCACTTCGTCGTTCACACGAAGTCCAACAAAAAGGCCGGTTTCGGCGAACTGGCCACGGCCGCGTCGAAGCTGCCGATGCCGGACAAGAAGTCGCTAAAGCTCAAGACCGACAGCGAATTCCGCTACATCAACAAGAACGTTCCCGTCGTCGATCAACAGGACCTCTGCGAAGGCAAGGGCGTCTTCGGCCTCGACGCGAAGATGCCGAACATGCTCGTCGCTTCCATCGAGCACTCGCCGGTTTATGGAGGCACGTTGGTGTCGTTCGACGCCGCCGAAACGAAGAAGGTCCCCGGCGTGCGCGATGTCGTCACCATCGACCGCTTTAAGCCCCCGCACAACTTCCAACCGCTCGGCGGCGTGGCCGTGCTGGCCGATACCTACTGGGCCGCGCTGCAAGGCCGCAAGAAGCTGAAAGTCGAATGGAACCTCGGGCCGAATGCGTCGTATGACAGTGACCGCTATCGCGACTCGCTCGTCGCCGCCGCCAAGCAGCCGGGCAAAATCGTCCGCACGCAAGGCAACGTCGAAGCCGGCTTCGCGAGCGCGGCGAAGATCCACGAGGCGTCGTACTCCACGCCGCTGCTCTCGCACGCGCCGATGGAGCCGCCCGCCGCTGTCGCCGAGTTCAAAAACGGCAAGGTTGTCTGCCACGCGGCGACGCAGAATCCGCAGGCCGTGCAGGAGACCGTCGCCGGCGCGCTCGGTATCGACAAGAAGGACGTGACGTGCCATGTGACGCTGCTCGGCGGCGGTTTCGGACGGAAGTCGAAACCGGATTACGTTGCCGAAGCCGCGCTGCTTTCAAAGAAAGTCGGCCGCCCCGTGAAGGTGATCTGGAGCCGTGAGGACGACATTCGCACCGACTTCTATCACTCCACCGCGGGCATGTACGTCAAGGCCGGGCTCGATGCGGGCGGCAAGCCGACATCCTGGTTGCACCGCAGCGTGTTCCCTTCGATCGGCACGACGTTTGACGAAAAAGCCGAATACGCGATGGATCTCGAAATGGGCATGGGCTGGAACGATCTGCCCTTCGACATTCCGAACCACCAGGCCGAAAACGGCCCGGCGAAAAATCACATCCGCATCGGTTGGCTGCGTGCCGTGGCGAATGTCTATCACGCGTTCGCGATTCATTCGTTCGTCGATGAGTTGGCGCACTTGGCGGGCAAGGATCCGGTCGAGTACGCGTTGAGCCTGATCGGCCCCGGCCGCAAGATAGAAATGAACCCGGTCGGCATGAAGTATTGGAACCACAATCAGGACCAGAAGACCTTCCCGGTCGACACCGCGCGCCTGCGCAACGTGATCGACCTGGTGGCGCAAAAATCCAACTGGGCCAACCGCGCCAAGGGCGGTAATGGCCATGGCTGGGGCTTCGCCGCGCACCGCAGCTTCCTCACCTACGTCGCGGTCGCGACGGAGGTGAAGGTGGAGGGCGGACGGGTACGCATTCCCAACATGCACATCGCCGTCGACGCGGGCAAGACGTACAACGAGGACCGCGTGCTGGCGCAGTTTGAAGGCGCCGGCGTGTTCGGCACGTCGATCGCGATGATGAGCGAGATCTCGGTCAAGGACGGCAAGGTGCAGCAGTCGAACTTCCACAACTACAACGTGGCGCGGCTGCCCGAAGCTCCCGAAACGGTGCACGTGCATCTGATCAAGAGCGATGCGCCAGCCGCGGGTGTCGGTGAACCCGGCGTGCCGCCAATTCCGCCGTCGATCGCGAACGCAATCTTCGCCGCCACCGGCAAGCGCCTGCGCGACCTGCCGCTGCGCAAGGGGTTGCGGGCGTAGGCTTGCCCGAGTATCCGATTATCGAGGTGCCGAGCGGCTCCGCAAAGGCGTTGGAGCCGCTTGGCGCGAAGCCGAAGTTTTGGTTCAAAGGCGACGACGGTGTGCCTTGGCTATGCAAGTTAGTGCAGCCAAACACGGGTGAAGATTGGGCCGAAATCGTGGCGGCCCACGTCGCGGAGCTGCTCGATCTTCCGCACGCGCATTACGCATTAGGGGTTTACGAAGGCCATCGTTGCGTGATTCCCCGTTCGATGATTCCGCCAGGCTCTTCACTTATTCATGGTGATGAGCTGCTTACGTGGCTCGATCCAAAATACCCGTCTGAATCGGCGCCACGTCACTATGCCGAGCCTTCTCATACGATCGAGGCGGTATTCGCAGCGTTAGGGCGCATCTGGTGTGGCGTGCCTTTGGATTGGCGAACGAGAGAGACTCCGCGACCCGGGGACGGCGAGGATGTTTTTGCCGGATACGTCATTCTCGACACACTGATCGGCAACACGGATCGGCATCACCAGAACTGGGCGGTGCTTCGCGAATCAAGCAGGATTTGGCGAATCGCTCCGACATTTGACCATGCCTCTTCTCTCGGGCGCGAGCTGAACGACGAAGTGCGCATGAACCGGATGAGTACGAAGGATCGCGGCTTCACGCCGGAGGTATACGCCGACCGCGCGGTATCGGGCTTTTTTGACCCTGAAAACCGAGTTCGCCCTTTACGAACAATCGACGTGGCGAGGCGGCTAATGGACTCGCGGCCTCGAATCGCCGAGCTATGGATCGACAGACTTTCCGGCATCGGCCGCGAGAATTTCGCCGAATTGCTCGACGGGCTACCCTTATCGATATGCTCTGGCGCCGCTCGCGAATTCGCACTGCGCATTCTGATGCACAATAGAACTAGGCTCGTCGCCTTGAGGCGCCCGCAATGACCCAAACGCTTTTTTTGGCGCGGTACTTTCGCGATTCCGGCCGATCGCTTCCGATCGGTCGGTTGTCCTTCGCGGATGGCCGCTATGAGTTCGAGTATGTCGAAGGCGCTCGTGGGGGACACCCACTTGTTTCATTTCCGGATCTCGATGTGAAGTACGTTTCGTCCGTGCTCTTTCCCGTGTTCGCCAATCGGGTGATGAGTCCAAACCGTCCGGATTTTGCCGACTATCTCACATGGCTTGGACTGGACGGGAAAAACGCGCATCCGATGACGCTCCTTGCTCGCAGCGGCGGGCGTAGAATCACCGACGCCCTCCGCGTAATTCCTTACCCCGAGGGTCGACCGGGAGAAGGCTACGAATCGCACTTCTTGGTCAGCGAAGACGAATTCTCGCCATTGCCGAAGAGTGTCGCCGAATATCTTCGCCCCGAAATTGAACGAGTAGGCGCGGAACCGGAATTGTCCGTTGAGCGAATCAATCCCCCTCCAGCCCCAAGCGAAGTGCGCTATCTCTGCCGCCTCCGCATGCCCTGGCCCATCGGCTTCGAACCCTTCAGCGGGCCGGAGTATCAGCCAATCGCTAGCGCCGCGCTCCAGCCCGCGTAAGAGCGCTACTTCGGCCGCATCGCGCCGACAATCGCTTCAAGATGATCCAGATACTTCTCCAGCGCCGCGCGCCCGGCCTTCGTAATCGTATACACAGTCTTCGGAACGCGCCCCTCAAAACCCTTATCGGTCTTGATATAGCCCGCTTCCTCCAACTTTCGCGTGTGCACGCTGACATTTCCGTCCGACGTCTCAAGCAGCGTCTTCAACGCACTAAACGTCAGCGGCCCGCTGGCCGCTAGCGCGCTGACAATGCCCAGCCGCACCTTCTCGTGAATCAGCCGGTCGATCTCCTGCGATTCCTTCATCGCCACTTTGCCCGCCGCGGGCGACAAGGGCGTTAATTTCGTAGCCGCGTTTGACTTAGCCACCGTACCTCCTTGCAATGATCAAACCGAAAACGATGTGCAGCCCGCCGAATCCACCGGCCAGAAACCAGTTGAACCACGCGGGCGAAAATACGAACGAGAGAGCGCCGATCGCCATGAAGCACACGCCCATGATCGGAACGACGCGCACCGAAAATGCACCGGCCGTCACAATGCCGGCACCGTAGAGCATCAGCCACAATCCCGCCATCGGCGCGTAGGATCCGCTTTGAAACAGCGCCCACGTCACCAGACCTCCCGCCACGATCGGCGGGCAAAAGCTCAAAAAGAACTGGCGGCCCGGCGCCGTATACAGACTCTGGTCGCCGCTCTGTGTCTTTCGATAAATGCCGATCCCGCCGCACACCACCGCAACCAGCGCCGACCACATCCACCCCACCAACGCAGCCCGCGTATCGCTCTGCTGGAACGCAATCCCCGCCGCCAACAACGCCGACACCCCCATCGCCACGCCGCCCCATCCGGGCACGGCCGTGAAAGATCCGGATCGCTCCATGGTTTCCCGAATGTACTTCAGGTGCTCCAGAGCGTGGTCGCTGATGGCGACTGTCCTCGGTGCGCTCATGTCTTTATTCTCCGCCAAGTACTTTCTCCCGGCAAGCGGGGGGTTGTTACGTTTCGAAAACGACGCGCCTGCCGTCGATCCGCCACGGCGTCGTTAACAGCCGCCGGATCGACTCGCTATAAATTCTATGCTCTTCCACGAGAATCCGCGCGGACAGTGTTTCGGCCGTATCGGAAGCCGCCACCTCGACGGCCGCCTGCATCACAATCGGCCCATGGTCCAGATGTTCATCGACGAAGTGCACCGTGCAGCCCGTGATCGTAACGCCGTAGTCGAACGCCTGATGCTGCGCGTCCAGCCCCGTGAACGCCGGCAGCAACGACGGGTGGATGTTCAGGATGCGCGATGGAAACGCCCGAATAAACGCGGCGCTCAAGATGCGCATGTAACCCGCCAGAATCACCCACTCCACGCCGTGCTCGCGCAACGCCGCGATCAGTTGTTGATCGTACGCCTCGCGGTCCAGGCCCTTCGACGGCAGCGCAATCGCCGTCAATCCCAGTTCGCGCGCCGCCGCCAATCCCGGCGCATCGGCGCGATTCGAGATGACCACGGCGATCTCGGCCGGCACCGCGCCCGCTCGCACCTGCGCTGCGATCGCAAGAAAATTCGACCCCCGCCCCGAAAGAACAACCCCCAGCCGCGTCATACGTACACGACGCGCTCGGCGCCGCGGGCTTTGATCACATCGCCAATCGGGAAATGCGGCTCGTCGATCTCGGCCAGGATCTCGGAAGCGTCAGCGGCCTTCA
>VFZQ01000060.1 GCA_016871135.1 Acidobacteriota bacterium
CAACCGGCGCGTCAAGGCGGGTGAAATCCCCCAACGTTGACGATATACTACATCTCACTATGCGCCCAGTCCTCATCCTCACCCTCGCGCTCACCGCCTTCGCTCAGCCCAAGCCGAAGCTCTACAACACCGCCAAGCAAAAGCTGCTCGACGGCAAACAGGTCTTCAGCTTCACCCAGTCAACATTCGATCCGGCCGGCTACTGCGAAAAGGCCAAACACTACGACTACACCTGGTTCGAAATGCAGCACTCGACGCTCGAATTCAGAGACGTCGAGAAGATGATCCAGGCCTGCCCCGACGCTCCGTCGATTCCCATGATCCGCCTGCCAGACGCGCAGGAGTTCCACATTCAGCACGCCACCGATCTCGGCGCGCTCGGCGTTATCATTCCCACCGTCGACACCGTCGAACGCGCGCTCGAAGCCGCCAAATGGTCGCGTTATCCACCCGAGGCGCGGCGCAGCGCCGGCGGCGGTTACGCGGGCCGGTTGTGGGGCAAGCACGGCAACTATCGCCAGTCGTTCAACGACAACATGCTCGTCGTCGTGATGATCGAATCGCCGACCGGCGTCGCCAACGCCTATGACATCGCGCGAGTCCAAGGCGTCGATGTCGTCATCATCGGCAACGCCGATTTGAGCTCATTTTCCGGCTACCCGCAGAACCATCCGAAATACCAGGAGATGATCAAGAAGGTGCACGACGACACGCTCAAAGCCGGCAAGATATTCGGCCAAGCCGCGGCGGTTTATCACAAGGATCATCCGCTGAGCGGCACGGCGAAGTTCTTCCAGAACGGGCCGTCAAATGATGGCTGGGCTCCACCTGCCGTCGGCGGCCGCCGCGTCGATGTCAACGCCGCGCCCGAAGGCGAAGAGGACGCGACGCGCAAAGAACGTAAGAAGAAACAGTAAGGCCGCTCCGCGCGATCTCCTAAAAATTCTCGCTGACAAACGCCGCGAACGAGCGCGGCGGCCGTCCAAGAAGTGCCGTCAACCGCTCGATCTCCCGGGCGCTGGCAACTAGCCCTCTCTCATCGAAGTACTCGAGCATCATACGCAGGTCGATGACCATCCACGGCGGAAGAAACTGAGCCATGCCGGCTGCCCACGCACCGATATCCTGGCCCACATAGTGCACCGGCCGGCCGAGTCGCTCGGCATAGGCGCCGGCCACGTCGGGCCCGGTCAACGCTTGTGGCCCGGCCACAACCACGGTTTCGCCAATCGCGGCATCGGTCGTCAGCGCGATCGCGGCCGCCTCGGCTATGTCTCGCGTATCGACACGGCTTACTCCGTGCGCGCTTGTCGGCAAAGGGTAGACGCCATGCCCGGTGATCGCGTCCCGAAGTTGCAGGTCGTTTTGGAAAAAGTTGTTGGGCTGGAGAATCGTCCATTCCATGCCCGATTGCCGAACCGCGTACTCGATCGGCAACTTCGAGGCGAAATGAGGTATGCGGCGGCCCCCTCGACATCCCGCACGCTCATGTAGACGAATCTTCGAACACCCGCCGATTTCGCAGCCTCGACCGCCGCCAACCCCTGATTGGTTTCATCCGGCGCAAGCGCGGTAGCCAGGAACACGGCCTCGACGCCCGCCATCGCCGCACCGAGCGTCTCCGGCTTTTGCAAATCGCCGTAGACACCGCCCTCCTTCGATTTCCGGCTCATCGCGCGCGCCGTCACGCCGCGCGCTGCAAGCGCACCCATTACGTGCGTCCCAACCGTCCCTGTACCGCCGATAACTAGAGTATTCATAACGCTTCGGATGCGATACTCACCCCGTTGGATGCAGTAATAATCCGATCCCACTGCGCGCTTCGTCGAACCGCAAAGCTGTCACATGCTCGCCCGGCGGACACCAGATCGCCGGATCCGTCGGGCCGAACAGCGCAATCGTCCGCACGCCCAGCGCCGCCGCCAGATGTGTAATCCCGCTGTCGTTGCCGATGAATAGCGACGCGCCCGATATCCATCGCGCCAACTCGCCGAGGCACGAGAACCGCACCGCGCCCGGCCAATCCTCCTCCGGTCCACACGTGAAGCGAACGAACGGAAACTCGCGCGCGAGCTCCGCGAAGCCCGGATAGTTCTTCCTTGCGCTGCCCGAGTACGGATGTGCGATCACCGCCCCATGTCGAGGCCCTCGCAGAGCAATCCGCGGAACACCAACTGGCGGCGCATCAGCCAGCGCTGGCAGAAACGTAAACGGCAACCCGCCCACCGCCGCGCGGAAATCGTCGCGCGCCGATCCATACCACGACACAATCCGGTCGAAGCCCTCGAGTTCCCGCAGCGCCGGGGCATCAATGCCAGGTAACCCAATCCGGTCGATTCCTGTATCGGCCAACGCGCGCACGCGGTCGGCGAACAAGACCAGCGGAACAACCGGCCGCGAAATCCAGGCCTCGGTATAGGAAGTCCGCAACCCCTCCATCGCCGGAAACCGCATGATGCAATCTCCGATGGCGCCCGGCGCGATCAGCAGCGTTCGCACGTTTTCAGCGGATATCCGCCGGCACCTTCACGTCAATCGTCTTCGGCGGCAGGCACGAATTGTGATTGCACGCCTGATAGCGCAGCTTGCCGGTCAACACGCCAAAGCCGGCGTTCTTCGGCTTCACGGTCGAGACGATCGAAAAGTCGCCCGTGAACACACTCAGCGGCTTGTCGGAAAAGGCGTAGCGCTCATGCTTCGGCTCCGGAAACTTCACGTGGACCGTTTCGACGGACGCATCCCAGGTTAGCCGCAGCGGGATCAAGTACGGATCCTCGGGCTTATGCGAATTCAAGTGGTAACCGTTGGCGAGTTTGAGGTCGAGTTTCACCGTCACCGGTTCGCCGCGCTTTCCCGACACCGGAGCGACCGGCCCAACCCGCAGCGTATCAGTCTGCGCCTTTAGCGCCAGAGCCAGCACCACTGCCATCGAGCAGTTGCGTAATGTCACTAACATAGTTTCCCTTGCTCACCAGGCCGATGTGAACGGCGGCGGTGCGGCCTTGGCGGTCGATCAAGAACGAAGTTGGCAGCGAATCCACGCCGCCGTACTTCTGCGCGGTCGCATCGTCTCCGATCACAAGCCGGTAGTTGATCTTGTGTTTCTCGATGAACGGCTTGACGATCTCCCAGCCTTCTTCATCCATCGACACGCCCAGCACCACGAACCCCTTGTCCTTGTAGTTCTGTTCGAATTCGACAAACCAAGGAATCTCGATTTTGCACGGCCCGCACCAGGTCGCCCAGAAGTTCAAAAGGACTACCTTTCCCTTGAAGTCGGACAGTTTGACTACCTTCCCCGTCGAGTCCTTTAGTTCAAAGTCCGGGGCTTGCTTCCTGGCGCTCACCGGTTTGATCGCCGCGCGCACCGAACTCGGCCCGCTGCCGCAACCGGCCAGCATCGCCGCAATCGAAATCGTCAACAGCAATCGCCGCATACTCTCTCTTCCTGGGATGACTTTCATCCGGCTAGCGTTTCGGAAATCCCGCCGCGGCCAGGACTTCTTTCATTTGCAGAAGGTGCCGTTCGGAATGAGCGCTGATGAAAAATATCATCTCATACAGGTCGTTTTCCGCCGCGGGTCCGAGCTTGAAGAATTTTCCGCGCAAATCGTCCGGCGTTGTTTCGACCCACTTGATGGTCTCATCGCGGCGTGCCGCGAACGCCGCAACAACGGCTTCCTTCGTGGCGAACCGCCCCTTCGGCTGAATTTCACCCGGCGCGGAGAAACGTTTCGAGCGGTCGGTCATCTGCGTCACGACGCCCTTCATGCGTTCGGCCGCTTGTGCCTTCCGCGCTTCGCGCTTGACGTCGTCGACCGGCGCACTCTTCGCGGTCTTCTGAATCAGCCCGCGCAGCATGACCTCGGTTTCGGTGATGTGCTCGGCGCATTCGAGGATGCTCCAGCGCTCCGGCGCGGTCTGATACTTCAACTGTGCGTCCGACAGCGGCGCGATCAAATCCAGCACCTGTTTCCGCGAGGCGTGCAGGTGGCTCATCGCCTGATCCCGCTCGCCTTTGCTCAGTTCCGCCGCAAACGCCGACACCGTTAGTACTACCATGGCCAATTTCATTCGGAATTCTCCTACCAGTTTGTCTCCGGCGAACCCCCGAAAGGGGATACGCCTAAATTTTCTCGCGCCTTATGCCGATAGTAGCAGAGGAAGACGAAAGGCGTTCATGCAAGCGGTCGGCACAGTTCAATCCAAGCCTATACCCGGCGCCCTGGCCGCAACCCCCTGGCTCGAAGCCGGTAAGACCGGCAAGCTGTTGCTGATAGACGCCCATGAGATCAACCGCCGCCTGCTTAAGGGCATGCTTCGTTCAGCGGGGAACTACGAGTTTCTCGAAGCCGCCAGTGGCGCGGCCGCGTTGCGCATCCTCGAGCAAAACTCGATCGACCTCATCATCGTTGATCTGATGCTGCCGGATATGTTCGGCCCTGACCTCTGCCGCCGCGTCAAAGCCAGCCCCTGCAACAGCCTTTTACCGATCCTGATCATCACCAATACCCAAGGCGTCGAACATGAAGTTCTCGGCATCGAAGCGGGCGCCGACGAGTATCTTGTAAAGCCGCTCCACCCGAGCGTGCTTCGCGCCCGCGTCCGCGCCCTCCTCCGCAACAAATCCGCCATCGACTCGCTCGATCAGGCCGAGACAATCCTTTTCGCACTCGCGCAAGCCGTCGAAGCCCGCGATTCCTACACCGCCGAACACTGCCAGCGGTTGGCGACCTACAGCGTCGCGCTCGGCGTCGCTCTCGGTCTGTCGCGTCCCGAACTCGTCGCCCTTTATCGCGGCGGCTTTCTGCACGACATTGGCAAAGTCTCGATTCCCGATTCGATCCTCCACGGCCAGCAGCATCTGACGCCGGAAGAGTGGCGGATCATGCAGCAGCATACGATTCGCGGCGAAGAGATCTGCCGGCCCATGAAGAGCCTTGCCCCCGTGCTGCCAATCATCCGCAGCCATCACGAAAAGTGGGACGGCTCCGGCTATCCCGACGGCCTCGCCGGCGAGAACATCCCCCTACTTGCCCGCATCATGCAGATCGTCGATATCTTCGACGCGCTCATCACCGAACGCACCTACAAGCCGGCCTTCTCCCTCGAAAAGGCGACCACAGTCCTGGAAGAAGAAGTAGCCAAGGGATGGCGCGACCCCGAACTGGTCTCGCTATTCATCAGTCTGCTTAACCGCAACATGCTCGAATCGACCGCCTCGCTGATCGACCCCGACTGGCCCGAACTGTCGACCATGCTCCGTTCGCTGCAAAACATGCACGCACAGATCGAGGGGATTGGCCACCCGGTCATCGAAACGGTTCCGGGCTAGAACTCGACGCGCACTCCCGCGCGCAGTCCGCGCGCGCCTGATGGATCCAGATCCGAAGCTCCGCCTACACCCGTCAACACGCCAATTCCGCCCGCCTGTGTGATGTTCAGGCCGGGGTTCGAGTAGTTCGGCGAGTTGAAGACGTTGGTTCCGGTCAGTTCACTGCGCACGCGGAACCGCTCGTTCCACGAGAAGTGTTTCGCGATCCCCGCGTTGATGATTTGTGAACTAGGGCCGATGATCACACCCTTCGCCGAAGTCCCGAAGAACCCGGCCGTCGGCGGGGCGAATGCCGACGGATCGAACCAGCGCGCCGTGCTCCGTTGATCCGCCGGAATAGACGCATCGCGCAGGTGATTCGGCCGGATCGTGACCTGCGCTGGCGTTCTCGATGGTGTGAACGCCGTGCCGGTGGGGTCGGGGCCGGTCCACGCCGGCGTTAGGAACTGCCCGGAGTACGTACTGAAAATCGTCGACCACTCCCAACCGCCAATCAGCAGGTTCTGCAGCTTGGTCGCATTGCCGCCGAAGCGTTTGCCCTTGCCGAACGGCAGGTCATAGATCAGATTGCCCGTCACGCGATGCGCCGGAATGTCCTGCCACACCGCGCGTTCGCGGCGGCGATCATAAGCGTTCTCGGGCGATTCGCCGCGCTCCAAGTCGCCGATGTCTCGCGCATAGACCCATGACAGTTGATACGCCAGTCCGGAATCCCAGCGGCGTTCGGCTTCCAGCGTCAGCGAGTTGTATTGATGCCCAGCGCCATTGGACAGATACGTGATCGCCGGATAACGCGGGAACGCACGCGGCTTATCGACGAACGGGCGATTGTCGGGAAGCGGCTGATTGATGTTGTATCCCCACTCGCCTTGCCGTGTGTTGGTTCCGATATACGACACGCGGAAACCCGTCTTCCAACGCTGATGTTCCAACGTGAGGTTGTACTGCATCGAGTACGGGTCGCGCAGATCGCGCCGAATCGCCTGCGGCAGCGTAATCGTAGCGGGCCCGGCCACGCTGTTGGGGAAGATGCGCGGGAAGACGACGTCGGGAATCGGCGTCGAATTCGTATAGGTCGGTTCGTTGATCACAAATGGCGCGCCGCCCGCCTGCGCGACGCGCGAGACGATGTCATAGAAGATGCCAAAGCCCGCGCGCACGACCGTGTTCGGTCCAAGCGGACGCCAAGCGAGACCGAAGCGCGGCGCCCAGTTGTTGCGGTCTGTCTTAAGCAGAGTGTTGGTCGGATAGCCGGCCTGGCTCGCTTCGACAAGATCGACATAACCGGTCGGCATCAGCGGGCTGACGAGATTGCGCGATCCGTCGGGGATTACGATCTTGCCCGTCGAAACATCGAACAACGAATGGCGGTTGCCCGCCTCGCTCCACGACGGATGAATCTCATACCGCATGCCGAGGTTCAGGGTCAGATCCTTGCGAATCTTCCACTCATCGGTCACGTAGAAATCCCACGACCAGCGCAGCCGGTCGATGAAGATTGCCGGCGCCGCGCGCTGCGCCGAGGTCGGCGTGCCCAGCAGGAAATCGGCGTAGGGATGGCCGGTGTAGCGGTTCGAGAAGTTCAGATTGCCGAACAGCGCGTCGGGCATGTTCTGATCCTGGAACTGCGTGCGGCCCGCGAACAACCCGAACTTGACGTTGTGTTTACCGCGGAACCAGGAGGTCTGCTGCTGGATCTGCTGCGCGTAATTCAGAAAGCCCGGATGCCGCCATGCGGTCTGCGAGGTTCCGGTCACGGCGATGCCGGTATAGGCGATGCGCGGAACGCCGTTGATGTCGGGAACATTCGGCGCGAGGCCGGTGATACCGAGATCCTTCACGACTTCCAGGCCCATCAGCGGGCCGTGCCGCGGGTTGTCGTTCCACGCGAAACCCCAGCGAAATTCGTTCACCAGCGTCGTCGAGATCGACTTCGTGTAGGAGAGGTTGATCGCCCTCGTGTCGCGCGTCTGCCACCGGCGGCCGATGGCCGGCAAAGCCGAATCGTAATCGCGCGAGTGCGAACGGTTCCAAGTGTAACGGCCGAAGACGAAGTTCTTGTCGTTGAAACGATGATCGCCCCGGCCCGTCCAATAGGTGTTCGGGTCGAACGGCCTTTGCAGTTGTGTGCGGAAGTTCTGCGCCACGAGCACATCCGGATTGCCGAAGTTCGGCAGCGGATAGAAACGTGTCTGGAACTTCTGAGAAACGGGATTGATACGCGAGGCGGGCACGAGGCTGTTCGGGAACGGCGTGTTGTTATTGAACGGATCGCGAATCGCCCCGTCGCGCGCGAAGTCGCCATTGCGCCAGCGCGGCAGCGGTACCGTCGGATTCAGGTTCGAGAGCACCTGGCTACCGCGCGTCGTTTCGAGCGAGTAGAAGAAAAACGTCTTGTTGTGGCCGTCATAGAGTTTCGGCAGCACTACCGGGCCGCCCACCGAGAAGCCGGGGTTGTGGCGAACGCCCGTTCCGCGCTGCGCGGCGAAGGGGTTTCGCGCGCGAAAAACGGGAGAGGAGTAGTAGTCGAATCCAGATCCGTGCAGTTCATTCGATCCGCCCTTCGAAACGATCGTCACCTGGCCGATCGAGCCGAAGTCGGCGGTGTTGTTGGCGATGTCGACGCGGACCTCTTCGAAGCTCTCGATCTGCGAAACCAGCGGCGAAATTTGCGTGCCGTCGTATTGATTGGAGAGCGTGATGCCGTCGATCGATGCATCGCTTTGGTTGGCGCGCGAGCCGGCGAAGCGCCGCGTCGAACTACCGTTGCCGGCCTGCACGACTCCGGGAGTAAGGCCGACGAAGTTCCACAGCGAGCGCGTATTCAAAGGCAGAACCTTCAACTGCATCGCGTCCTTGGAGTCGGAAATGCGCGCCGTCTCGGTTTCGATCAGCGTCGCGCCGGCGGTGACTTCGATTTTGGTTTCGACGCCTCCGACTTCGAGATGTGCGTCGATGCGGCGCACGTCGAGGCTCACGAGCTTCAATTCGCGGACGACAAACTGTTTAAAACCAGCGGCCGAAACCGTTAGCGTGTACTCGCCTTCGAGCAACTGCGGCAGCGTATAGTTGCCGGCCGCATTCGAAGTGGCCGCGTAGCGGTAGTTGGTTTCTTTCTGCGTCGCGGTGAGGGCGGCGTTGGGGATGGCGGCGCCGGTGGCGTCGGTCACCGATCCGGTGATCGACGCGAACGTCGTCTGAGCACGGCTGAGCGAAGCGGTGGCTAGAAAGAGGACCCAAGCGATGCGCATACGTGCATTGAGTATACGCCTACTGAATGACGATTTTGGTGCGGTTCGACGTGTTGCCGTCGGCCGCGAGAACGACCTCCACTTCACCGCGCCGCGCCAGCGATTTCGGAATCACGACGTTGATTTGATCGAGGCCCGGAGTGACCGGATGCGCGCCCGCGAAGAGTACTTCGGCAGTGGTGTTGGCGACAAGCACGGTCACACGCGCGCCGTTGCGCCAGCCGGTTCCGAAGAGCGAAACGACGAGTGTTTCGCCGTCACCGCCTGGTGACATCGGCGCGGCAACGCAACGGCCGCTCCCGCAGTCAAATACTGGGACGTTGCGGACGCCGCCATCGGCCGAGTACAGCGCTGCGTAAGCCGCGGGAACACCGTCGACAACACCATCAACCGTGAACATGCCAGGCGCCACGCGCGCGACTGTCACTTCGCCCGAGGCTATGCTCGCGCCGTCCTGCAGAACATGCAGTGTTCGCGTACCGGCCTGCACGCCGGCCGGGATATACACATTCACCTGTCCGTCGCCAACAAACGTCACGCTCGTTGCGATGGTGGGCAGGCCCGGTTGGCGGAACTCGGCTGTAATGCGGCCAAGCGTTGCGGTGTTCACGAATCCGGGCATCGCCACCGTTGCGAACCCGTCGCTCGGAACTGGCGAACGGAAAGTTGCCGCGTGCGCCGCGGTAAGCGTGGTTCGCACGACAAAATCGATCTCGCTTGTTTCAGACGGTTGATAGCCCGTTCCTTCGTAGGTCAACTTGACCTTGATCTTGCCAACGGGCAATCCAGGCGGAATGAACAACTGCGCGGCACCGGCGCTGACCAGGCCCTGTGAAACAACAGCGCCGTTGACGGCCAGCCGGACCGTTCCTTCGACAGCGGGCGCGAGCGGTCCGAGCACCGTCGCTCCAACACGGAGGCCTTGGTCGCGCTGGATCTCGTTGGAACTCGTCGTGAGGCGAATCGTCGTCGGTACGGCTTGAATCGACACGCGCACGGCGGGCGCGCTCGACGCGGCGAAACCGGCGGTGCCAGAAAATCCGGCGGCGAGATCGTATACGCCGACCGGCAACACGATCTCGAAGCGAGCCGACGCGACATCGCGCACTCCCGCCGCGAGCACTTCCGGCAACGCGATCGGCGTCACGGGAGCATCTTGCAGCGGCACGCCGTTGCGGAATAGCGTGATCCGACCGGAGGCGAGCGCGGTGACCGGGAACGGCGGCGTGTTGACCTGAACACGAACGTTGATCGTTGTGCGCTGGCCGAAGAGAGTATTGGGCGCAACCTCCATCACGGTTGTCGTGAGCGTCGGCGTACCTACAAAAATCGAGACGGCGGATCCGGCGTGCGGCCCGGCCGTGGCGATGTCGAGGATGCCATCGGCGTTGAAGTCGACTACGGCGAAGCGGACGGTACTGGCCACGCCGAAGCCGGGCAGCGGCGGTGTAGAGACTGCGCCGGTGGCCCCAATGCCGGCGATCAGCATGCCGGCGTTGGTGGCGGCGAAGATTTCGGGAACGCCGTCGCCGTTGAAATCGGCGAGTTGCAAGAGATTCGGCGCGGCAAGCGAAGTCGAGGTCACGGGCGGGGCGAAATAGGGTGTTGCCGAACCGGTCGCGGCGAGCGTGAGATAGGCGCTGCCGGCGGGATTGGCAAGCACAATGTCGGCTCGGCGGTCGCGAGTAAAGTCGCCGAGCGCGATGTCGCTGACGCTCACAGGAATCGCAATCGACTGCGCGATGTTGATCGACGGCCCCTGTCCGCTGATAACGATGTGCAGTTGGCCGGCGCGGCTTTGCACGATCAGATCGGTGAAGCCATCGGTATTGAGATCGGCTGCGGCGATGACGCCGGGACTGGCGACGGGCGCGGTCGGCCCGGGGCCGAATGTGCGATCGAGGCGATTGAACCAAACACCGACGCGCGCCGAAACGGGCAACGTGACGGCGGCATCCTGGAAGCCATCGCCGTTGAAATCGCCGATGGCCAAACGGCCGCCGGGCTCGGAGAGGGCGGAACAACTCACGCCGGAGACGAACCCCAAGCCGTTGCCGCCGGCCAGGCAGAGCGCCGAGCCGGTTAGGATCAACACGTCGGGGAAGCCATCGCCGGTGAAGTCGGCGATCTGCGCGTCAATCGCCTCGCCCTGCACGAGCGACTCATTAAAAGAACTGGCGAAGCCACCGCGCGAACCGAGCGCGATCGACACCGAGGAGTTGAAGAAACCGCCGGGCGAAGAGTAGATCGTGACAAGATCGGAGAAGCCGTCGCGATTCATGTCGGCCGAGAGAATCCGCAGCGGTTGCAGCGGCTGGTTGGTCATCGGAAACAAGCCGGACGATTGGAACGTCGTGGCGTAGAGGGCAAGTGCGAAGAGGAAAATCAGCGGGCGCATGGTGTACTCCTAATCCTTCAGGAAGCCGTGGTAAAGCCCCATGTAATAGGGCAGCAGAAACGCGGCGCCGCTGGCAAGGGCGCGGCCGGCGCCGCCTTGATCGAGCGCCCACGGATCGTGATTCCAATGGTTGACGAAGCGTTCGTCGATGGGCACAACGCGGCCGTCGCGGCGGTGTCCGCGATTGGAGCCGGGGAACTTCACGATGTCCTTGCGGTGCGAATTGGTGTGGCGCCAGTCGAAGCGGTCGAGCGGGAATCGTTTGAGAGTATCGGCGGACTCTTCGAGCCACGCGCCGCGCGGCGTCAGGTCGTGCGTGCGATGCGAGTCGGTGTACTTCTCGTTCTGGAGAACGCTCGCGGCAATGAAATTGAACAGCGGATTCAACTCGGGCGCTTCGACATCCCAGCGGCGCTTGAGCGTGATGCCGTAGATCATTCGGAGTTTCGGATCGGTCTCGTAGCGCATGAGATTGTAGAGCAGCATGAAGGCCATTTCGTCGTCGCTCTGATTACCCGCACCCGCGCCGCCGTTGCTTTTGGCCATCATCGTATTGATGTGATAGCCGTGCTCGGCGATGAGTTTCTTCGCGGCGGCGGCATACTTCGCGTCGCCCGTAATGTGTTCGGCGGTTTTGAGATAGGACAACATGCTCGATGAGTTGAGCGAGCGGTCATCGGCCCACATGGAGTCGTGGTTGAGTTTCTCCGGATTGTAGACGCCCCAACGGGTGACCGTTCCGTCGTGATCGACGAGTTGGAAGTTGTGCGCGATCAGGTGATCGGTGAGCGCTGCGACGTGATCTTTGACGCTGCGCTCCTCGGCGGCGTCGCCTTTGGCCACGAGGTCGTAGTAGAGGCCGTAAAGAAAGTAGTGGCCGTCGAGTTCGTCGGAGCTAGTGTCGGCTTTCCAGAACCATTTGCCATCGGCGCTGCGCGGCCAGCGTGGATTCATGACCTTCCAGAGGCTGTCGCGGGTGGACTGCATTTTGCGATCGGCTTCGGGTGTGTAGGCCGATGCGTTCGGATCGGGTCCGCTTGTCGGAAGAACGGTGCGCGCGACGTAGCCTCGAGGCGCGGGCGGCGTGCCGCCTTGTGTCACCGAGCCGAGGAACCGCATCGCGTCGAAGGCTTTCTTGGCGCGCGCTTTGGCTTTCGGATCTTTCGTGGCGGCGTAGGCGAAGCACTCGCCGGCGCCATACATCGAGGTCCATAGGCCATCGTTGTCGCTGTCGCGTTGGATGAAGTTCGCGGCATCGCCGGGCGCGGCGACGCTTACTTCGAGCACGTATTCATAGGGTGTTCGCCGATGGCGCCGGTCGATCTCCTCTTCGAAGAAACGGGCCTTTTCGGCGAGAGTCATCGGCCTGTTTCTAATGACGCCGACACCTTTCGCCGTGGCGAACCAAGCGTTGTCTTCGGCGTCGACGGCGACGGCGCGGATGTTGTCGTCGGGCAGCCAGCGCAGACCCTGGCGGTACTCCCAGGTCTTGCCATCGAATCGGATCGCGCCGCGCGGCGTGGCCAGCCAGACACTGCCGTCGCGCGCGGCCGCGATGCCGGTGAACTCGTCGAGAGGAAGACCTTCTTCGATGCCGTAGAGCTTCCAGCCCTGTGCCTCGCGCTTGCCGACGCCTTGTGGGCTGGCGAACCAAGTGCCCGAAGAGTGGACGTCGACCGGCGCCCAGCTCTTGTTGCCGTCGCGTGGAAAGACACGCTCGCCGCGATCGTCGCGAAGAAAGTCCGCGGGCTTGCGGACCGATATGGCCGCGGACGCCGGCGTCCAGCGGCCCGCGCGGAATACGGCGCCGCCGCGTGAGGTGACGGCGACAACGTCTCCGTTCGCTGCGATGCCGATGTTGGTCACATCGTCACTCGGGAGGCCTTCGGCGGAGGTGTAACGCGCTGCGACATGCTGCCGGAACGAGCCGATGGCGAGCGGCGCATTCTGCGCGCTCGCGATGATCGATAAAACAAAACAGAGCGGTTTTGTCATACAAGTTTCGCTACCACGAATGTA
>VFZQ01000061.1 GCA_016871135.1 Acidobacteriota bacterium
CAAAGCGCGCGCGATAGAGAACGGCATCTATCTGGTGACCAGCGGTTACGATCACCCGACCTACATCATGGACCCGTTGGGCGAACGCCTTTCGCAGGCCAACGACGCCGCGGGTTCGGTGGCGCTCTCGACGGTCGATCTTGAGAAGCGTTACAAAGCGAAGTGGCTCGGCGAAATGCGCACGCGGCGGTTGAAGGAACTGCGAGTCGATGTGCAGCCGCCTACGCCTGGCGTGGTTCGGTAGCGGCGCGCAACTCCGGCAGCACCAGCACCAGCGCCAACGCGATGAACGCGGCGCCGGTCCAGTATGGCGCGCCGGAACCGAAGTGATCGAACACCATGCCGGCCCACAGCGGGCCGAACACGCGCGTTAGACTCAGCACGCTTTGCGTGGTGCCCAGGATCGATCCCTGTTCCGATGGCCCCGCGCGCCGCGAAACCATCGCGTTCAAGGTCGGATTCGTGAATGAGCTGCCGATCGCGATCAGTCCGACGGCCGGATACACCCACCAGGGAATCCACGAAGCGGCAAGCAGCAGAAATCCCGCGGCGAAGAGGCCGAAACCCCACAGCGCAAGTTTGCCCTCGCCGAATAGCGGGATCAACCGGCGCACCACGCCGCCTTGCATCACCGCGGCCATTACGCCGATGAAGGCGAAGACCCAGGCGTTCTGATCCGCCGTGAATTGGAAGCGCTCCATCGTGAAGTTCGAGAAGTTTGTCTGCAAGCCTGCGAAGGCGAAGTTGAGGAAGAAAAGCGCCAACAGCAAAGTGCGCATCTCGGGCCGCGCGAAGGCCGCGGCGATCGGCCGCAGCGGGTTTAGGTCGGCGGAGTTCGGATTGCGGCGCTCGACAGGCAGAGTTTCGGGGAACGCGAAGAAGCCAAAGGCGGCGGTGATCAGCGCAATTACCGCCGCGCCGTAGGCCGGCGCTTGCAGGCTGATCTTACTCAACACACCGCCCAGCACTGGACCGATGATAAATCCGAATCCGAACGCCATGCCGATGAGGCCGAAGTTCTTGGCGCGGTCCTCGGGCTTGGAGACGTCGGCGATGGCGGCCATCGCGGTGGAAATGTTGCCGCCCGTGATGCCGTCGATAATACGCGCGAGGTACATCACCCACAGCGAACCCGCCCAGCCGAAGAGAAAATATCCGCCCGCGCTGCCGAGGATCGAGAAGAGAAGCACGGGACGCCGGCCGATGCGATCGCTCAGCGCGCCAAGCAGCGGCGCGGCCGCAAACTGCGCGAGCGAGAAAGAGACCGAGAGCATGCCGACGGTGAACGCGTCGGTGCGGAATTGCCGCACCAGGTACGGCAAGATCGGAATCAAAATGCCCGCGCCGAGCAGGTCGAGGAAGACGGTCAGAAATACAAAGGTCAGCGTCCGGCGCTGATCGGGAGCCCCTGGCATCTCTAATTAGTGTAGACGTTCCAATTCGCGCGACACTGGAATGACCGATGGAATCGATCTATTACGTGATGAGTTGGGCGTGCCACCGCACGTGCGCGCATTGCTACGAGGACCGTTTCCGGCCGTATGCCGGCGACGACCTAGAGCGCGTTGTGGATGAGTGCCGGGAAGCGTTTCCGGAGATCATCGCGAACCTGCCCGAACGCATGACCTATCTCGATCCCGAGGACATGCGAGAGAAGCGCGGGCGCATCATCTTAGCCGGGGGCGAGATCCTGCTCGACGCCGTACGCGAAACGATTCTCTATCCCGCGCTCGATCTGCTGCGCGCGAAGTACGGCGACCAGGTGCAGTTGATTGTTCAGACCACGGGCGATACGCTGCGTCCGCGCATGATCGAAGAATTGCTGCAGCGCGGTGTGTGGATGGTTTCGGTCTCCGGAATCGATTCGTTTCATCAGGGACTGGAGACCGCGGAGGCGCAGGACGCGCTGACACAAAAACTTACGAAAATGTTCGACGGCGCCGGCATGCGGCTCTTCGCGCCGTTCACCGCCGAGACAGGACAAGCCGCCGGCGAGGGCGCGTTTTATCAGTTCTTCGGCGCGCAGCCGGGCACGTGGATCGGGCGGCTGTGGCCGCGCGGGCGCGCGATGGCGAACGGGCTATCGACCGCGACCATCGCCGATAACTTCTGCAACCAGTGGTCGGGAGGATTGAACTTTTTGCAGTCGAAGTGGAAGGGCTCGGAGGTATCGATTGAACCGAACGGCAACGTCTATCCATGCTGCGCGAAGACCAAGCGGCCGGTCGGCAATTTGCGGAACGAGACGCTCGACGCGATTATCGCGCGGTGCACGGGCAACCCGGTCTACGAAGCGATTTCGATGGGGCATCCTGAGCGCATGGGCATCGCGCATGGGTGGAGTGTCGAGAAGTTTCTGGAAGCGTCGACGACAGCGAGCGGCTATCGAAATTTGTGCATCGGCTGCGACAGGTTTCACGACGAAGTATTGGGCGGGCTGGTCACGATCGGATGAGGCTATTCTTCTTCACGGCGCTTGCAGCGTTCGCGCAGTCCGATCACGCAGCCTGGGACGCGCTGCTGAAGAAGTACGTCACGACCGAATCGCGAGTCCATTACGCGCAGTGGAAAACGGATGGCGTCAAGGAACTCGATGCGTACCTCGCGCAACAACGCAGTGGGAAGGCCGCTCTGATCAACGCCTACAACGCGCACATGATCCGCTGGATCCTCACAAACTATCCGACGTCGAGCGTGTTTCGCACGAGCGATCCGTTTCGCGAGCCGCGGAATCAGGTCAACGGGCGCGCGATGTCGCTCGACGATATCGAAACCGAACTGCGCAACATGGGCGATCCGCGCATTCACGCCGCGCTGGTTTGCGCCGCGCGGAGTTGCCCGCCGCTGCGCCGCGAGGCGTACACAGACGACAAGATCGACGCACAGCTTGACGACAACACGCGCCAGTGGCTGGGGAATCCGAAGTTGAATGCGTTTGGCGAAACGTCGTCGATCAGCCCGATCTTCGAGTGGTACGCCGGGGACTTCAGCGATCTGCACGCTTTCCTGGCGCGCTATTCGAGCCACAGGCCGGGCACGAAGATCGAGTACAGGACGTACGATTGGTCGTTGAACGACAGCGACCCCAACGCGCCCAGCTATCCACAGTGGCTCTTCTACATCGATTCGTTCGGCTATCAGCCGGTGTGGGTTCGCGCGTCGGCGGCGGCGCTGGTGCTGCTTGGCGCGTACGGGCTGAAGCGTCACTTAATGACGAGCACCCAGTCGGCCTTGGACGGCGGCTGAAACGTCGCCGTCAATCGCGCCGGTTGGGCCGCGCCCGTCCGCGGATCGAACCACTCGGTCGACGTTGGTTTCGCGGCTAGCCGCTCCAGCCGAATTGTGAACGGCTCTCCGTTGGCGGTGTAGACGAGCACCTTCGATCCGGCGCGCGTGATGGCGATGTAGTCGTCGCCGAATCCCTGCCGCGACGCGAGCAGCCCTTGATCCGGAACGCGGTCTTGCAATGGCTCGACCAGCCGCCGCAAATGGCCAAGCTGCACCGCTCCGTCAAGGAGCAGCGACTGCCGCCAGTTCGTCCCGCGAGCAAACCCAATCGCGGCCTTGCCCGGCTCGATGAATTGCCAAATGTCGTGGCAACCGTAGGTGTGACCGGCCGCGCCCGCGAACACGGCCCAGTGGGCGTGCTTGCGAACGTCGAACGCTTCGAACCACCCTTTTGCTTCGGGCTTCCAATCGACGGGATGATTTTCATACGCCGGTTCGAGATCGATCACCGGCTTCACCGGCGTGCGGGTGTAGTCGCCGCGAATCATTTCGTGCACCGGGTTGTCGCGCAGGTTGTGTCCGGACTGAACTGCGTTGAACGCGAGCCACGGATCCGAGTGGAACCAGATGCTCGATGTGTGGCGCCCGTTCGGATGAAACGTGATCAGGTGCGCTCCCCCATCGCCCTCGCGCAACCCCCGCGCCATCGCGCGCCAAACGCTTTCGTAGCCCGCCGCGTTCCGGTCACCGCCGAGCACCCACACAATGTTTTGTTGCGTCCGATACCGCCGACCGAGCCAGCGGCCATACGCAAAGGCGTTCGCCGGATTGAACACAACGTTTGGATTGTTTGGCCGTTCGAATACTTTGTCGCCCCAGGCAGGCAGCAAGCCGACGTACACGCCGCGGGCTTCCGCCATCTTGATCACGTCGTCGACGTGCCGGAAGTACGCGTCGTTGGGCTGCGTGGGATCGCCCTCTTTCACGAACGGCCGCACGCCGTACGCGTTCGGTTCATTGCGGCCGGAGAACTCGGAGAACGCGCTCGCCAGCACAACGTTGTATCCCTGCCGGGCGCGGACGTCAAGATAGTGCCCGGCCTTCTCACGGTCGAGCCAGTGAAAGATCTCCCATGCGGTATCGGCCAGCCAGAAGAACTCCTGTGTGCCTTTTATCAATGCGTGGCCACGTGTTCGCAGCGGCTGCGCGGCGATCGACACCGCCATCAACGCGACCAGTAACTTCATGGCCGCCGCGCCGCCGGACAACAATCGCCCGGGCACTGCGCGGGCCGCGGCGGCAACGCGCCGATGCACTGCGGCATCGATCCGTTCTGATACTCCTCAACGAGTTCGGCGATCATGCGCACGAAGCGCGGGTGCGTGCCGGCCGTCGCCGCGCGGACAAACGGCAGCTCCAGCGAATGCGCCAACTCGCGCGCCTCGTGATCGAGATCGTAGAGCACCTCCATGTGATCGCTCAGAAATCCGAACGGCTGCACGATCACGCCGCTCGTGCCGGCGGCCTTCTCCTCGCGCAGCACATCGAGGATGTCGGGCTCCAGCCACGGAACCTGCGGCGGCCCGCTGCGGCTCTGGTATGCCACCCGATACGGCACACCCTCGGCGATCAGGCGCGCGGCTTCGTGAAGCTGTTCGACGTAGGGCGAGCCCGCCGCCATCGACATCGGCACCGAGTGTGCGGTGAAGATGATCTTCGCGCCGGGCAGTTGCGCGAGCGCGGCTCGCGCGGACTCGCGCATCACTTCGATAAAGCCCGGGTGATTAAAAAATCGCCGGACTACGACCACTTCCGGCGCGGCCTCACCCACAGCCGCGCGGGCGCGCGCGATGTCTTCCTGGTACTGCCTGCATCCGCTGTAACTTGAAAACGCCGACGTCGGAAAGGCGAGCACGCGCTTGCGGCCGTCGGCAACAAGCTGGCGCATGGTGTCAGCGAGGTACGGATCCCAATTCCGATTGCCCCAATACAGCGGCAAATCCAATTGCAGCGCATCGAGCAGAGCGCGGCACTGCGCGTTGATCGGACTCACTCCGCCGAAGTGCATGTAGTGTTCGGCGACTTCAAGCAGCCGTTCGCGCGGCACATTGCGCCCGCGCGTTACATTCTCCAAAAACGGCATCACGTCGTCCGGCTTCTCGGGACCACCGAAGCTCACCAGCAGGAACGCATCAAATTGCGGCATCTTTTACTAGAATGCCGCAGGTATGCCGGTCTTGTACGACGGATACTTCAGCGCGACGCCCAATGCCCGCCGGATCGCGCGGCCATCGACACGCCGGTCGGCGCGGCGCGTCTCGTCGAGAGCCGCGGCGTCGGCGCTCGGCGACAGCGGCACGCCCAGCAGATTGCAGCAGAACTGCGTGATCTCCAAGTTCGTCGACGGCTCATCATCGGCGACGGGCCATGCGCCGGTGATGTCGCTCATCAGCGCCGCCGCTGCGATCGAAGCCAGATCATCGACATGAATGCGTGACGTGTAGGCCGAGCCGTCACCCGCGATGCGCCATTTGCCCGCGCGGATCGATTCATGCGCGCCACGGCCCGGACCGTAGATCGCCGCCGGCCGCAACACACACGATGACCACGGCCCGGCTTGCACCATGCGCTCGGCGGCAAGCCGCGCCTGTGTGCGCTCGGTCGAAGGCGCTGGCGCAGTCGTATCGTCGACGAAGTGCGCATCGCCGTACACGCCCGTCGTCGAAAGATAGACGACGCGCGCGGCGAATCCGCCTAACGCCTCGATGCCGTCGACCGACGGCGCGCACCAGAGGACGCGCCACTGCGACCCGCCGAGCGCCAGCACGTTCGACAGGTCGGGCAACACGACCCGCACAGGCCGATCGCGATGTGTTTCGACGACGCGATGTCCCTCGAACAACGCCCCCGCTCGCGAACCCGTATATCCCGCGCCAAGGATCAAAATTCCAGGCTTCAAAAATACTCCGGAATCCGCGCCTGCACCGCCGCCAGCCGATCGACCAGCGAAGGCGCGGGATCCTTGCGCAGCGCCAACCGCACCTCTTGATCTGTCTCTTCCCAGCGCCGCTTTTCGACAAGATACTCGGCCAACATGACGTGCGGTTCCGGATCGCCCGCGTCGATGCGCTGCGCCTCGTGCAGCCAGTTGGAGAAAGCCCGCACTTCATTGGCCATCAGCGAGAGCCGCGCCAACTCCTTGCACGCGGGCGCGTGATCGGGATCGATCACTACGCATTCTTCGAGCGCCTCCAACGCGTCGCCCAGCTTGTTGTCGGCCGCCAGCGCGACGCCGAGTTTGTAATACTCGTCAGCCGTCATTACATCACGCCGTATTTCTTGAACGCCTCAACGGTCGACATTCCTTTCTCGATCGCAATGCGCACCGTGTTCTCGCCTTCCAGCTTTTCGAAGGCCCGCGTCAACGCTTCCTCCTCGGCCTCCTTCGGGACGATCAACACGCCGTCTCGATCACCGAAGACAAGATCGCCCGGGTGGATGACAACCTTGCCGATGTGCACGGTCAAACGAAAGTCGGCGGCCTCGCCGCGCGGCCCTTGATCCTTGGCGTAGCTCCCGTGAGCGAAGGTCGGAAATCCAATCTTGATGATGCCCGCCGCGTCGCGCGCCCAGCCGTCCATCACGGCGCCGGCCGCTCCCAGCCACTTCGCGCGCGTCGCCATCAGTTCACCCCAGATAGCGTAGTCGGGCGTGCCGCCCGCGGCGAGATACACCTCGTTGCGCTTCAGGTCGTCGAGCGCCTCGAGCATCACGCCGAACATCTTACGATCGGCCGGAGCGTCTTCCGGCAGATCGACTTGGAGCACCGGCATCGCACGCCCGGCATCACCAATGTCGTCGGAAAGCGCGCGCACACGCGGCGGCAGAAACACGTGGCGGTATCCCATCTGGTCGAGGATGTCGCCAATAATGGCGCTGAACAGATGCGTCTTGATCAGCGGAAGCAGTTCGTCGTCGGGAAGATTTTTGTAGGTTGGCATTTATCGGAGCAGCTCGGCTACCTCTGTATGATTATTCTCCATCGCGGCCTGCCGTGGCGACTTGCCGTTCTTGTCGCGGATCAGTTTGCTCGCGCCGCGTTCGAGAAGCATCTCGACAACGTGCTTGCGTCCCCATGATGCGGCCAGAAACAAGGGCGTCGCTCCGCGTTCGGTGTCGCGCTCGTCGAGCGGCGCTCCGCGCGCTAGCAGCAGTTCCACCGCGCCAGCGTGTCCGGCCAGCGCGGCATCGTGAAGCGGAGTCGCGCCTTCGGCGTTCCGGGCTTTCGCGGAGGCGCCGCCGTCGAGCAGCAACCGCAGCGTGTCGACGTGCCCTTTCAAAGCGGCGTCGTGCAGAATCGTCGCGCCCGGTTTGACGCCTTTCAAAATCAGCCAGCGGACCAGATCGGTTTGTCCCGCGGCCACGGCGTTTTGCAGACGCTTCTCCGCGCGATCGAGCGGCGCGCCGCCCGAGAGCAGCACATCGGCTACGCCCACGTTGCGCGTTCCCAATGCGATGTCGAGCGGAGTGTCGCCGGCGGCATCGGTGCGCGTCGGACTAGCCCCGGCTTTCACCAGCCGCGCGACCAATTCGGCGTTGCCGCGCCGCGCGGCCAAATGAATGGGATCCTGCCCGGAGCGCGCGTTTCGCCGGTTCACATCGACGCCGCGTTCGATCAGCAGCGCGACGATCGCCGTCTGTCCACGCCAGCACGCTTCTTCCAAAGGCGTCGCATCGGCCGAGTCGACAGCGTCGATTTTCGCGCCTTGCGCGATCAGATCCAGAAACAAATCGTCGTAACCGCGATTGGCCGCCAGATGCAGCACCGACGCACCGGCGCGATCACGCGCGTCGATCATGGCGCCTCGCGCAAGCAACAGTTTCGCGAGGTCCCGGCGATTGGTGATGACCGCGTAGTGCAGCGGCGTCGAGCCGCCTTCGGTATGCCGCGCGTTGACGTCGGCGCCCGCGGCGAGCAGCGCCTCGACAACATTCACGTGCCCCGCCCAGGACGCGTCGTGCAGAGCCGTGCCACCCAGCGTATCGGGCGCGTTGACCGCGATTCCCCGCGCCACCAGCGCTTTCACGCGGTCGAGATCGCCCGCGCGCGCGGCCGTGTGCAGCTCGCTGCCACACGCCAGCGAAACAGCGAAAATGCTAGCCGCGATTCGCCAAGGGAACGTAGTCGCGCTTTCCTTCCCCGAGGAAAATCTGCCTCGGGCGGCCGATCTTCTGGTCCTCGTCGCAGATCATCTCTTCCCATTGCGAGAGCCAGCCGCTGGCCCGCGGAATCGCGAAGAGAACAGTGAACATCTCGGCCGGGAAGCCGAGCGCTTCGTAAATCAGACCCGAGTAGAAATCGACGTTCGGATACAGCTTGCGCTTAATGAAGTACTCGTCGTGCAGCGCGATCTTTTCGAGTTCCGACGCCACGTCGAGCAGCGGGTTCTTGCCCGTCACTTCGAAAACGTCCTCGGCGGCCTGCTTGATGATGCGAGCGCGTGGATCGTAATTCTTGTACACGCGATGGCCGAAGCCCATCAAGCGACCTTCACCCGCCTTCACCTTCTCGATGAAACCCGGGATGTTGTCGACCGAACCGATCTGCCGCAGCATCTTCAACACCGCTTCGTTGGCGCCGCCATGCAACGGGCCGTAAAGCGCCGCGGCCGCAGCGGCGAGCGACGAAAACGGATCGGCCTGCGACGAACCGACGAGTCGCATCGTCGAGGTCGAGCAGTTTTGCTCGTGATCGGCGTGCAGGATGAAGAGAATGTCCACCGCGCGCACCAACCGCGGATCGGCCTCTTTGCCGAACAGCATGTAGAGGAAGTTGCCCGCGAAAGAGAGCGACGGATCCGGCTTAATGAACGGCAGGCTCTTGCGGAAGCGGTAGCCGTAGGCGCCGAGCGTCATCGACTGCGCGATGCCGCGGAAGATCTGTTTCTTGCGGCTCTCGGCGTCGAGCACTTTTTTCGAATCGGTGTAGATCGACGCCAGTCCCGCATAACCCGCCATCAACATCGACATCGGATGCGCATCGCGTCCCCAACCGTTGTAAAAGTTGTCAAAGCTATCGGGCAAGCTTAGATTCGCATTAATGGATGTGGTGAATTCCGCCAATTGGGCCGCGTTCGGCAATTCGCCGTGCCACAACAAATACGCGGTCTCCAGGTAGTTGCCGTCGTCGGCAAGCTGATCGATCGGATAGCCGCGGTAGTTCAGGATGCCCTTGTCGCCGTCGATGAAAGTGATGCGGCTCTTGCAGGACGCCGTGTTCATGTAGGCGGGATCGTAGGTCATCAGGCCGAAGTCTTCGGCGTCGGTCTTGATCTGACGAAGATCGACGGCCTTGATCGTTTCGTCTTTAATGGCGATTTCGTAGGTCTTACCGGTGCGGTTGTCGGTGATTGTGAGAGTGTCGGCAGGCATGCGTGAGGTGGGAATCAACCAGCTTATCGAATTGTGTTACTTCGTGGCTTTCTTCTGCGGCGCGGCGGGCCGGGGCGCGAGCAGCTTTTCAACTTCGGCGGAGAGGCCGTCTCCCAACAATATCGGCTGCGTTTGTTCGTTGTATGCGAAATCGTTGCGGATCATGCCTTGGGCGTCAATCAGAAACAGGTGCGGAACATGCAGTTCGGGCTTACGCATGTCGAGCTTGAGATAGGAAGCGGCAACCTGTCCGCAGTCGAACAGGATCGGCGATGTAATGCTGTGCTGTGCGATGAATCCCTTCACTGTGGCCTGCGTGTCGGGCGGCGTGACAATGCTAAGTACCGCGACCTTCGGGCCGAATTTCACTTTGAGCTTCTCGATATTCTTCGCCAGCAACTGGCACTGCGGGCAGTCGGTGCGCATGATTTCGACCAGCACCACGCGCCCGCGCAAATCCTGAATGTCGTGATAGTTGAGGTTCAAATCGACGAGCGAGAACCCAGGAGCGCGGCGGCCGGAAAGTTCTCCCGCGGCGAACAGAGGAGTCAACGCGGCGGCCAGCAAAATAAGCTTGTACATGTTCCAATTTCAGTGTACACGCACGCCAGTCCCCCCCTTGACACTCGTCGCCAGATCGTTCAGTCTTCGATCATGACTCGAGCAATTCTCGCGCTGGCCACCGTCTCAGTTCTCTTCGGCCAGCAGCCCGCGAAACAGGTCATTGCGTTCACCGTGACCGATCCGCTGAACCGTTTCGTCCTCGGACTCGACCGCGACAGCTTCGAGATCATCGCAGCCGGGGCGCGCGTGCCCATCGCTTCGTTCGTCGAAGCCGATTCGCGCATCGCAATCGCGGTCGTGTCCGATCGGAGTGTCGGTGGCTCTGTGATTCAAGCGCCGTCAATCGCGGAGGCGCTCACCCAACTCGCCGCGTCGTCCAGTCCGCGCAAGGGACTTGTCATAGCCAAGAGCACCGACACCACCGCTATCGCCGCGGGTATTCAAGTGCTGCGCGTGGAATCCTCCGCCATCGAAAAAGCCGTCGTCGAACTGCGCAATCAATACGTCGTGCAGTTCGAATCGGCATCCGCTAACTTCGACCTCGTGGTCAAACAGCTTCGCGGACTCCCGGCGCTCCGTGCCAACCGGAACTAGCCGCATCGCGCTTGCCAATCTCCCGCTTCCGGCGAGCGCGGAGGAATCGGTCGCCGGCGCCATCGCAGCCGTCGCGAAAGCAGGCGCCGCGCGCGCCGATGTCGTCTGTTTTCCCGAGTGTTTCGTCCCGGGCTACGGCGCGCCCTCGCCAGGACCCGTGTTCCTTGCGAACGCACAAGCGGCAATCGCCGCGGCCGCCCACGATTCCAACATCTGTGTCATCCTCGGTACCGAACGCTACGTCGAGCAAGACCGCCGCATCACAGCTGTCGTCATCAACCGTGACGGCACGATCGCCGGCTTTCAGGACAAGGTGCAACTCGATCCCTCCGAAGAACCCGCCTACCAGCGCGGCTACGAACGCCACGTTTTCGAGGCGGGAGACCTCGTATTCGGCGTCGCCATCTGCCACGAGGGCTGGCGGTATCCCGAAACCGTTCGTTGGGCGGCCCGGCGTGGCGCGCATGTCGTTTTCCATCCGCACTTTCACATCGCAGAACCGGGCGGTTACCAGCCGACTACGTTCGGCGATCCCGCCAACACCTTTCACGAGAAAGCCGCGCTCTGCCGCGCCGCCGAAAACACCTGCTACTTCGCGACCGTCAATTGTGCGGGCGCGGGTTCGCCGACAACGTCCGCGGTGATCCGCCCCGACGGCACGCTACTCTGTTTTCAGCCCTACGGCCAAGCGGGCTTGCTGCTCGCCGAAATCGATATCACCGCGGCCACCGGTCTGCTCGCCAAACGCGCCCATGTCTAACCCGATCGACAATTACTTCGCCGCGCAACCCAAAATCCTGGGACGCGTTCGCGCGGCGATCCGCAAAGCGATGCCGGAAGCGGAGGAGACAATCTCCTACAACATTCCCACGTACAAGATCGGAGGCCGCGCGGTGCTTTACTTGGCCGGTTGGAAGGAACACTTTTCGATCTATCCAATCGGCGCGGCATTCGGCGATGAGATCAAGCCTTACATCGCCGGCAAGGGCACACTGAAATTTCCGTTCGCGCGGAAGGCGCCGATCACACTGATCGCCCGCATCGCGAAGTTCCGCGCTGCGGAGGCGCGGGCGAAGGGGAAGATGTAGGTGTCGCCGCCGTCGATTTGGGACAGTTTCGGCGATGTCCTAATTTTGATACACTCAGCGTGTGAAGCCGGTCGTGTTCCATTCCTCCGCGTTGTAGGTGATTCGTGGTTTTCCGAAAGAGGCTCGAATACTGTTGGGAAAGGCGATCGCGAATCTGCAGGCCGGCGAGAAACTTGCCGTGCCCCTCTCCCGGCCAATGCCAACTGTTGGGATGGGGGTTTCGGAACTGCGTGTCCGCTGCACAGACGGCCAATTTCGGGCGTTCTGTTTCAGGGCATCGGAGCGTGGAGTCCTGGTTTTTGACGCTTTCAACAAGAAGACGGAACGAACACCGAACCGCGACATCGCGGTTGGTAAAAGGCGGCTGAAGGAGATGTTGAGTGCCTAAGACGAAATTCATCACCGTAAACGACCCCGAATCGCTCGCCGAGGCCTTGGACCTCGAACCAGCCGAAGCCCAGGAGTGGCGGCTGCAGCATGCGCTACTTTCGCGCCTCCTTCGAATAGTCCGCACCGAGGGCATCACGCACGCTGAATTGGCAGAACGGGCTGGCACTTCCCGTACACGCGTTACCGCCATCCTCAACGGACAAACCCTACACGTGTCCAGCGATATGCTGGTGCGCCTGCTCGCCGCTCTCGGTTATCGCGTCAAGGTTTCTGTGTCTCGCGAAAAAGCCGTGGCGTAGCGACCACTACTCATAGCGTATCGCCACCATGGGGTCCACCCGCGCGGCTCTTCGCGCCGGCAGCAACGCGGCAATCAACGCCACCACGCCCAGCGCCGCGACCGCCAGAGCAAGCGCCGCCGGATCATCCGGCGCCAATCCGAACAGCCGGCTCTTGATCAAATGCAGGCTTCCGTAGGCAAGCGCCACGCCAACCACCGCTCCGCCCGCGAGCAGCCATGTCGTCTCGCGCAGGATCATCGCAATCACTGTGCTTTCGCCTGCTCCCAGCGCCTTACGGATGCCTATTTCGCTCGTCCGCCGCGCAACGCCGTACGACAGCACGCCATAAAGGCCGATCGCGGCAAGCAGCAGCGCCACTGCGCCAAACGCCATTGACAGTTGCGCCAGCA
>VFZQ01000062.1 GCA_016871135.1 Acidobacteriota bacterium
TACCCCCAACCTCACCTTCTCGCCAACTCGGACCAAGCGGTAACTCCTTTACCTTCAACTCCGCTCCCGCTCACTCCGCGCTAATTTGGACAGCCGTGAAATGAAAGACAGCGCGCGTTACGTGAAGATAATCGAGTGGTCCGATGAAGACAGCTGTTTCGTCGGCAGTTGTCCCGGGCTGCTGTACGGCGGTTGCCATGGAGACGACGAGGCGTTGGTTTTCGAAGAACTTTGTGCCGCCGTTGACGAAGCCATCGAACTCTACAAGCGGGACGGGAAGCCGCTACCCCCGCCGACCAGCGGGCGGGACTACGCCAGCAAGTTGCTAAGCGTGGCCTAGCCAAATTCCTGGTTGGCGCCGCGCTGCCGTCTGCCGGATGCAATTTAAGAAACGGCGCGATGGTTCAGTTTGCGTTTCCGCCGTGAACAATTACCCAGCCTCCCGACTGCACGATGGGCTTCCGTCCGCCGGCGTGTTCCGCGCGGGTGAGGACATCGCTTGGCGGTGCGAACTGGAAGATGTCTTTGGTGAGGATCACGGTTTCTTTCGGCGCGGGGGCGTTCGTGAAAGTCGACGCGATGATGCCGCGGCCAACGAAATCGATGTTCGTCTTTACCAGTGTTCTTGCGTCGCCCGGTAGCGCGTACTGCACGCGGGGCAGCCCCATCGTTGTCGCGACGAATTCGTCTTCAACGCCGACAACGATCAAGCCGTTTGGCCGGTTGAGGGACCGATACTGCTCCAGCGCCGCGAGCGGCGGCACCGGTTCGGGTGGTGCGTGCGATATGACGCCGAGCGCCAATCGGGCCGCAAGCGCTACCGCGCCGAGCCACACGGGGGCATCGGCGAGGGCCGCGCACGCGACGAAGATCGGCAACAGGTACGTCGCGTTTCGATAGCCGAAAAGGGCCAGCATGGCGATGCTCACGAAAATCCACCAACGCTCCTTACTTCGAAAAATCGCAAGCGGAATCAGTAGCAGCAGCAGCGGATCGATCGCCCATGCTCGCGTCAAATAGAAGATGGGATGCGATTCGGCCGTTGTGTTCTCGGGCGTGGCCAGGCCCCAGGCCAGGTGCTCGTCGAGGATGTGTTCCTTCCAATACCACTCGCCGTTCACGGCCAGCTGATACAGATGCCACGGCGCGATCAACGCCGCCGCGATCATCGCGATCCGAAATCGCCACATGAAAAGTAGCGGTGTGAGTCCGGCCACGCTTTTGATTAACACCGCAACACCAAGCGACACGCCGGCGCCTTGGTCGGAACGCTTCCACAGATATATCGCCAGCACGACGAAAAATGCCAGCGGCACGTCGGTCATGTTGCGCCGCGCCAGCGTGAAAAACAGCGGATTCGCCGCGACCAGCAACATCGCGCCCCAGCCCTTCCATGACCACAACAACGTCAGCAACGCCGCGCCGCAGATAAGCGACGGCAACCGCAGGCTCCAGTTTGAAACGCCGAACGCCTTGACGGAAAGCGCCGCCGGCAGGTACGCACCCAGCGGCTTCACAAACGCCAAACGCCCCAGAAACCGCGGCGTCAGCCACTCGCCGCGCTCGGCCATGCCGATTGAGATCGACGAATACAACGCCTCATCCTGCGGGCGCACTTTCCCGACGGGATCGACGAACCCCGACGCGAGCGTAACCTTATCGATGCCCCAGCCTAGGTAAGCCAGGGCGCCGCAGAATACTAATACTTGGGCACGGACGGATCGACCTTGTCGGACCATTTGAGGATTCCGCCTGTCATATTACGCACACGCGCAAATCCGTTTTGGCGCAGCAAGTCACAGGCTTTCGCCGATCGGCCGCCCATCTTGCAATGCATGACGATGTCGGCGTTTTTGTCGAGCTCCGCGAGCCGCTTCGGCAGCTCGCCTAGCGGAATCAGTTTCGCCGTCGGAATCTTGCAGATCTGATACTCGTGCGGTTCGCGCACGTCGATCAGGACGAAATCGGCGTTGGCATCGATTAGCTTCTTTACGTCGCCCGGCTCAATGTCGGTCGCCGATACCGGTGCGGGCAGCGGCGCTTCGGCATGCGGCACGCCGCAGAACTGCTGGTAATCGATCAGTTCCTTGACGACCGTGCACTTGCCGGAGCACTCCGGATTCCGCCGGATCTTCAGCTCGCGGAACTTCATCGCCAGCGCGTCGTAGAGCATAAGCCGGCCTTTGAGCGGCTGGCCTTCGCCAAGGATTAACTTGATCACTTCCGTCGCTTGGATCAATCCGACAACACCAGGCAAGATGCCCAGCACGCCGCCTTCGGCGCAGCTCGGAACCAGGCCCGGAGGTGGCGGTTCGGGATACAAGCAGCGATAACACGGTCCGTCTTCCTTGCAGAACACGGTCGCCTGACCCTCGAAGCGGAAGATGCTCGCGTAGACGTTGGGTTTGTCGAGCAGCACGCACGCATCGTTCACCAGGAAGCGCGTCGGGAAGTTATCGGTGCCGTCGGCGACGATGTCGTAATCCTTGATGATGTCGAGCGCGTTCGCACTCGTCAGCGGCACTTCGTACTTCACGATTTCGATGAAAGGATTGATGTCCTTCATCGTTTCTTCCGCCGAATCGACCTTCTTCTTGCCGACGTCCTTGGTGCCGTGGATCACCTGCCGCTGCAGGTTCGATACGTCGACCGTATCGAAATCGACGAGCCCGAGTTTGCCGACGCCCGCCGCGGCGAGATACATCGCCACCGGCGCGCCCAATCCGCCGGTGCCGATCAACAGCACCTTCGCGTTTTTCAGTTTTAACTGGCCTTCCATACCCACTTCGGGCATGATCAGGTGGCGGCTATATCGCCCAATCTCTTCGTTGGAAAGCGACATTACCGCGCGCCGCCCGCGATCGAGGGAACGATCGAAATCGTATCGCCGCCCGCGACGGCGGTCTTGTCCTTTTCCAGGAAGCGGATGTCCTCGTCGTTGACGTAGACATTGACGAAGCTGCGCAGCTTGCCTTCGTCGGTGAACAGGTTCTTCTTGAGATCGGGGTGCGCCGTGGTCAGCGCGGCCAGCGCTTCGCCGACGGTCGCGCCGGCGACATCGACCGAATCCTTCTTGTCGGCGAACTGGCGCAGCGGGGTGGGAATCAAAATCTTAGGCATTGGGGTGTGTCAACTCTTCTTTCGCGGCTTCGGTCTGCTCCATGTTGGGCAGCCAGCTGTTGGCGTGGTGAAATTTTCCTTGTTGAATCGAGAGCACGATGAACGAGTACCAAGGGCAGGAGTTCTCGAGATCGGTCTTTGAAAAATAGGCGTCGCAATCGGGATGGCTGTGGAAGATGCCGATCAGGTCCATGCCGTTCTTGCGCGCTTCGCGTTCGGCGAACAGCAGGTCTTCGGGCCGCAGTTCGTAGCGTTCGCGCTGCGCGCCTTCATAGGCGTTGTCGAGCGGCAGCGCCAGACGCACGGTCTTCACGTCGCCGTCGATGGACCCCAACATCGCTCCGCAGCATTCGTTCGGGTAAGTGGCTTGGGCGTGGTCGACCATCACCGACCACGGTTGCGTTTCAACAGTAATCATTCGTTCCAGAATGGCTCACTTAAATATTTGGATGCACCATCACAGAGAACGGTGACAATTACGGCCTTCTTTCCTTCGGCCGCGCAGCGCTTGCCGACCAGCAACGCGGCGTGAACATTGCCGCCCGCGCTGATGCCGACCAGCAGTCCTTCCTCGCGCGCCATCCGGCGGGCCATCACGTAGGCGTCTTCCGTTTCGAGCCAGAGATTCTCATCGGCGATCGTGTCGTCATAAATGGCGGGGACGATCGCCGTCGGCATGTGCTTCAGGCCTTCGAGGCCATGAAAGCCGGTCGACGGCTGCGCGCTGATGCACTGAATCGCGGGGTTGTGTTCTTTCAGCCGCCGGGCCGTTCCGACAAACGTGCCGCTGGTGCCCATAGCGGTGACGAAGTGCGTGATGCGCTCCTGGGTCTGCGCGAGAAGCTCCGGGCCGGTCGTATTGTAGTGCGCCTGCCAGTTCGCGGGATTGGAGTACTGGTCCGGGTAAAAATAGAGATCCGGGTTCTCGGCGTAGATCGCCTTACAGCGCCGGATCGCGCCATCGGAGCCCTCGCCGGCGTCGGTCAGAATCAACTCCGCGCCATAGGCCTTGAGGATCAACTTCCGTTCGGGACTGGCGTTGGCGGGCAAACACAGCTTGACGCGATACCCGCGCGCCGCGGCGATCATCGCGTATGCGATGCCCGTATTCCCCGATGTCGAATCGAGGATGATCTTGTCGTGTGTCAGCTTGCCAGAGCGCTCGCCCTCGTTGATCATGTTGAGCGCCGGCCGGTCTTTCACCGAACCGCCAGGGTTGATGAACTCGGCCTTGCCGTAAATCTCGATGCCCGGCAGGTCTTCGGTCAATCGCCGCAGATGAAACAGCGGAGTATTGCCGATGGAGGCGATCAACTCGCCGGCCGCAGGTGCAGACCGCAGACCGGCCGCATTCGCGGCGGAGGACATTCATTCAGGCTATCAATCCCCCCGATCTCGGTCAACATTACGGGGATTGGCGGCCAAGGACGAATCCCTGGCCGCCATGGGTCTAATCGTCGTCGTCGGTTGCGTGAACACCCGCCGCTTTTGCGGCCGCGATGATTTTGTCCGCTTGCAGAGCGGGGACGTAATCGTAGTGGTCGAACTCCATCGTGAACGTCCCCCGGCCTTGGGTCTTGGCCGTCAGATCGTTCTGATAGGTGAGCATCTCGGCCATGGGGATCATGGCCTGGATGATCTGCGTCGCCCCTTTCGTTTCGCCGCCGCCGATGCGTCCTCGCCGGCCATTGACGTCGCTCATCAGGTCGCCGGCGAACTCCACCGGGCCCTGAATTTCGACGCGCATGATCGGCTCCAGCAGCACCGGCTTCGCCGTCAGCATTCCAGCCTTAAACGCCTTCCGCGCCGCGAGCTTAAACGCCAGTTCCGAGCTATCGACATCGTGATAGGACCCGTCGAACACGGTGACTTTGAAGTCGACCATCGGAAAGCCCGCCAGGAATCCGTTCACTGATGTTTCGACGATGCCCTTTTCGACGGCCGGAATGAAATTCCGGGGGATCGATCCGCCAAACACTTCGTTGGCGAACTGGAAGCCGGCCCCGCGTTCGAGCGGTTCCATGCGGATCCAGCAGTCGCCGAACTGGCCGTGGCCGCCGGTCTGCTTCTTGTGGCGGCCCTGCACTTCGGCCCGTCCGCGGATGGTTTCGCGGTAAGGGATTTTGGGAGCATGCAGCGCGACATCGAGATGATAGCGGCGCTTCAGTTTGCTGACGACGGTTTCGATATGGGCCTGACCGGTGCCGTGCAGCAGGAACTCTTTCGTTTGCGGGTCGCGGCCGAATCGCAGGCAGAGATCCTCTTCCATGATCTTGTGAATCGTCGCGCCGAGCTTATCTTCGTCATTGCGGCTCTTGGCCGAGATCGCGTAGGCGATCGACGGTTCCGGCAACTGCACCGGCGGATACTGGACCGGGTGCGGTTTGTCGTGCAGGGTGTGGCCAGTGAGAGTGTCCTTCAACTTCGCGACCACGCCGATATCTCCGGCATGCAGTTCCAGGATGGGATTCTGGGCCTTGCCGAGCGGCGTCGATAGGTGCGCGAAGCGCTCATCGGCGCCGGTGGTGGCGTTGATCAGATGGGCGTCGTTCTTCAGCACGCCGCTGACCACGCGGAAAAACGTCAGCCGTCCGGCGAATGGATCGGCAAGCGTCTTAAAGACATAGACGCTGAGCGGATCACTGTTGTTCATCTTCCGAACGACCTCTTGGCCATTCCACGAGCCGTAGGCGTTGTCGCGTTCGACGGGATTCGGCAACAGTTCGCAGAACTGATCGAGCAGTTGACCCGTGCCGATATTGCGCAGCGCCGAGCAACAGAACACCGGATAGAGCCGCAGATCGCGAATCGCCTGCTTCAGGCCGTCGATAATGTGATCGACCGGAAGCGTGCCTTCGTTGAAGAACTCCTCCATCAGCTGGTCGTTGCCCTCGGCGACCATCTCGACAAGCGCCTCATGCGCCAATTGCGCGGCGTCCTGGAGATCGGCCGGGATGTCGCCTTCCTTGCCTTTGCCATCGCCGTCGGGGGTGTAGGTCCAAGCGCGCATGCGGATCACATCGACGACGCCCTTGAACTCCTTTTCCGCGCCGATCGGGATCTGCACCGGAATCGCGCCGCGGCCGAAGACGCCTTGCACGCTCTCCAATGCGCGCTCGAAACTGGAGCGTTCGCGGTCGAGCTTATTGATGACGAACACGCGCGGGATATGCAGCTCGCCGCACTGCCAGGCGACCTTTTCCGTGCCTACTTCAACGCCCGCGACTCCGTCGATCACCACCACGCCCGTGTCGGCCGCCACCAGCGCGCCTCTGGTTTCGTAAAGGAACGCGTTGAATCCGGGTGTGTCGGAGATGTTGACTTTGTTCTTCTTCCATTCGAGCGGCGCGATCGCCGCGGAGATGGTTATTTTTCGTGCGACCTCTTCTTCGTCGAAGTCCGTGGGAGTGTTCCCCTCATCGACGCGAGTGAGCCGGTTCACCGCACCCGCCGTGTATAACATGGCGGAGGCCAGCGATGTCTTGCCGCTATGAAGATGCCCGACCAAGGCGATGTTGCGTAGGTCATTACCGTCATAGACCTTCATAGTGTTCGTTCTCCTTTCTCCGGCGCGGGGTTGGCCCGCGCGAGCTAGCGGAATTTCTCCCCGCATTGCCGTGGCAAGGGGGAGAGACGGGATAGTAACAGAATTGGAACTGAAACGGAATCGGGGGGGCGGCGAACTGGGCGGCGGAAGCGTCCGTTACGATTCGCGACGATAACTGGGCTAGAAGTCAAACCGCAGCGCAAACTGCAAGATCCGCGCGCCCGACTGATTCGAGGCGCCGGTGGGCGTCGCTGAAATCACGCCGAACGTCTGCGGCGTCTGTAGGTTCACCGCGGGCGCTACGAAATTGACGGTGTTCAGCAGGTTGTACGCCTCGGCACGGAACGTCGTAAACATCCGCTCGCGCAGCCGGAACCGCTTCACGATCGAAAGGTCGGTGTTGAAGAACCCCGGCCCGCGGAAGGTGTTTCGTCCCGAATTTCCGATCTGTCCCGCAGGCGCCACGGAAAACATCCTCGTCTGTTCCGGCGTAAAGAAGCGCACGCCGCCTCCGAAACGTTCGATTTTGCCGATGCTTCGATCCGTGCCGTTGTAATCGGCCAGCGAGCCCAGGTTGCTCGCCAGCGGTCCAAAATCGGTCACGTTCGGTCCCGTGAAAATTCCCGACGAAATACTCAATGGCTGCCCCACCGTGACGAATCCCAGCGAGCCGATCTCCCATCCCGCCACGATCCGATCCGCCCAGTCCGGCATACCCGAGCCGATCATTCTTCCGCGCCCAACCGGCAGCGTATAGGCAACCGACCAGTTGAACGTGTGTGGGCGGTCGATGTCCGACCTCGATCGCATCAATCGGAAGTTGTAGTTGTCGAGCGGCCCCGTATTCCCGCCGCCGTCCACCGATCCGTTGTCGATCGTCTTTGAGAACGTGTAATTCAACGCGCCCTTCAGCGCCCCGGCTTGCCGGCGCAGACTCAGTTGCAGCGAATCGTAGTAGGATCGCCCCATATTGGTAGACACCCAAACGTTGGTGAACTGCGGGAAATTGCGGAGATAGAACTGGCTCAGCCCCGCTCCGGCGTAACGCGTGTAGTTGCTGGTGTCGATCGTGTTCGCCGCCGCGCCGACGCTGCCCTGCCGCACCGGCGTCGCGCCGATGGCCGCGATGGCCGCCGCCGGCGTACCGAACATCCGCACCAGCGCGGTGCCCGCCGCCGGGACCGTGCCATTTGCCTGGAACGCTTGCAGCGCCCGGAAGTCGTCCAAGAAGCCGCTCGTGTAGATACGGGTCTGGTTCACGTTTTGATCGAGCAACTGTTTCACGCCGCGGTTGGAGACATAACCCGCCTCCACCACGGTGTTGCGCATGATCTCGCGCTGCACCGTCAGGCTCATCTGCATGACATACGGCTGGCGGAAGTTCGGATCGAACAGGTTGATCGCGCCGAAGGTGCGCGTTGCGGCCGGGGTTAACAGGGGTGTTCCGGGCGGAGCAGGGAGCGGCAAATTCGAATCGCTGGCGCGAATGTCGCTGCCGGCCGCTTGATTCGGGAAGACGCTGGTAGCCTGCGCAAATCCCGGCGTCGTGCTGTCGGGATCGATGCTGGCGCTGCCGATTACCCGGTCGTAGAACATTCCCCACGAGCCACGGATCGACGTCTTTCCGTCGTTGCCGGGCGACCACGCGAAGCCAAATCGCGGCGCGAAATTGTTTCGGTCCGAGTTGACCCACTTGTTGGACCGCGCCACGGTGAGGTCCGAGATCTGGCCCACGGTATTGACCAGACCGCTCGCCGATTGAACGATCTGCCCTTGCAGTTGATCACGCTCGAAGGGCACGCTGAAGAACTCCCAGCGCAAGCCGAGATTCAGCGTCAGGCTCTTGCCGATGCGCCAATCGTCCTGGAAGTAGCCGCCGTAGTCACGGAAGATGAAATTTCGGACTCGCGGTGTCCCGGCTTTTTGAAACGTCTGCAGGTCGCTATAAAAAGTGGTGTTGACCGCGCTGACGCGGCCCAGGAGGTCGTTATACAGATTGTCGAAACGCTGGCGATCCGCTGTTGCTATCTGCGCGCCTGACGGACCGATCGTCCCCGGGACCGCGTTGCCGTTGCCTTGTCCGAGAGCGAGGGTCGGCCAGATGTTGGCATCACTCGATTGATACTGCGTGATGTGGGAGTAGCGGAAGCCGGTCTTGAAGGTGTGTCTGCCGCGGATGATCGATAGGTTGTCGGAAAGCAGCGGATTCACCGGCGAGTAGCGTGACGACGCGAATCCCGTCGGAATCGGATTCGTGAACAGGTTCGCGCCGATCAGCGCCTGGCCCGGGAACGCGAAACTGCGTACTCGGCCGAACTCAACCGAGGATCCAGACGATCCGATGACGAGCTCGTTGAGAATCGTTGGCCGAATGGTCCAATTGGCGCCCGCCGAGTAGCCTGCCCGGATTCCGCCCTAGGTTCCATTCGGCTGGCCGGGGTAGGTCGATTCCGCGTTGTTGAGCGCATCCGCCAACGTCAGCGTGCGGAACCACGAGTAACGGAAGTAGGTTCGAAGCGTTTGGCTCGCCTGCCAGTCGGTCTTGAAGGTGTGTTGATCGCCCTCGCCGTTGGCCGGCGCGTTGAAGCGGAAGCCGGCGGTATTGAGCCGGTCGCCGACATCGAGGTTGTTTGGAGCGGGCAGCAAGGCCAGATTCGCGGCGACTTTCCTGTCGATCCCGATCCGGCGCGGATCGTTCTGTACGATGTTGAAGCTGCGCGTTTCGCCGGCGCCCGGCTGATTCGCCGGCACCACCCAGCGGAAGATGCCCGACTTCGCTTCCGGGGTCAGTACGGTGCGATTCCGAACCACCTCCTGCGCGGTTTTCGTGCCTTGAAAATTGTAGAAGAAGAACAGCTTGTCCTTGCCGTTGAAGAGCTTGGGAATTGTGACCGGGCCGCCGATCGAGCCGCCGTATTTGTTCTCGATGAACTTGGGCCGCTTGAGTTCCACGCCGCTCGATTTATTGAAGAAGTTGTTCGCGTTCAATACGGTGTTGCGATGGTATTCAAACAGGTTGCCGCTGAAGCGGTTGGTTCCCGACCGCGTGATCAACTCGACCGTGGCGCCGGCGTTGCGGCCGTACTCCGCCTTCGCGCCGTTGGTGATGATGCGGAACTCCTCGACCGAGTCGGTGTTCGTGGCGTTCATCGTCAAGCCTAACGGCGGCAACACGGCGTCGTTCACGTCGATGCCGTCGAGCGTGTTATTGTTCGAGCCCTGCCGCATTCCGTTGACGCGCGCGAAGCTTGGATCGTTGGGGCTGGTTCCCAATTGCACGCCGGGCTGATAGGTCGCCAGTGCGATCGGATTGCGCGCCAGCTGCGGCAGGGTATCGATGTCGCGCAGCGTGACCGAGCGTTGAATGGTGGCCTCGGAGGTCTGCACGCGGACGGAACTCGATTCAACGACAATCGCTTCGGTGACGGCGCCCAGTTCGAGCTTCAAGTCCTGGCGAATCGTCGCGCCGATGTTCAGCTCGATGTTGGTGAGAGTGAATTTTCGGAAGCCGGTCGCCTCGGCGGTCAGGGTGTAGAACCCCGGTGGCAGGGTAGGGAAGAAATAGAATCCGGTGGCGTCGGAACTGGCATCGAGCCGGACCTGTGTCCGGGTGTTTTCGATTGCAACTTTCGCGCCGGGAACGCCTGCGCCCGAGGAATCGAGAACGGAGCCCTCAATGCGGGCGTTTTGAATCTGTGCCGGAAGCGCACTACCGGCAACAAAAAGGGTGAAGACGAAACGGATCACTGTATCCCCCAACGACAAACGATTTGAGTTGAGCCGCTGACCGAGGGGCAATTCGCGGTCCACTGTTTGAGGAACCGGACCCGAATCGCATGCGGGGCGACCGTACGGGTTTCTTGAGAGGGTATCACGGCGGGGCGGCGGAGTACACCAAGAAATATTGATGAAGGCGATAACGCGTGGCGGATTGATGGCGCTCCCGAAGTCGACTCGATCAACGAGCCGCTGCCCGAGTTGCCGGTGCACAACCGAAGGATCGCGTGCCATCGCCATTCGCCACTCGCGGAAACCGGCGAATAGAAACGATACAATAGCGCGAGTCCATGAGCGCTCCGACGCAGATCGCCCACTACCGCATCAC
The DNA here is from genome assembly GCA_016871135.1 of Acidobacteriota bacterium. GTDB lineage: Bacteria > Acidobacteriota > Terriglobia > Bryobacterales > Bryobacteraceae. The sequence goes on from VFZQ01000062.1 coordinate 10,773, forward strand.
CGGCAAACTCGGTGAAGGCGGCATGGGCGCGGTGTATCGGGCGACGGACATGAAGTTGAACCGCGAAGTTGCGATGAAGGTGCTGCCGGATAATCTTGGCTTTGACCCCGACCGATATGCCCGCTTTGCGCGCGAGGCGCAGTTGCTTGCTTCGCTGAATCATCCCAACATTGCGACTATCTATGGCGTGGAAGACCGCGCCATCATTATGGAGTTGGTCGAAGGCGCGCCTATAAAAGGTCCGCTGACCGACGACCAGGCGTTGCCGCTAGTCAACCAACTGATCGACGCGCTGGAATACGCGCACGATAAAACGGTCATTCATCGCGACCTGAAGCCGGCGAACATTTTACTCACTGCCGATGGGCGTATCAAAGTTTTGGATTTTGGCTTGGCGAAGGCGTTGTCGCCCGAGCAGGCGCCGGTGGCCAATCCGTCGCTGTCGCCGACGTTGACGATGGGCGGGACGGTGGCGGGCGTGATCATGGGCACGGCGTCTTATATGTCGCCGGAGCAGGCGCGGGGATCGAATGTCGACCGGCGCGCTGACATCTGGAGTTTTGGCGTTGTGGTTTACGAACTGCTTACCGGCAAGCAGTTGTTTGAGGGCGAGAATATCTCCGATGTTCTGGCGGCGGTGCTGCGGCAGGAGATTGATTTCGCGCTTGTGCCTGCGCGGTTTCAGCGTTTGCTGCGGATGTGTCTGACGCGCGATCCGAAGCTGCGGCTGCGGGATATTTCGGGGGCGCGGTTGTTGCTGGAGGAAGCGCCGCAAGTAACGGCGACAACGCGCCGCCCGTGGCTGCCTTGGGCGGTGGCCGGAGTGGCCTGTGTTGCTACCGCCGCGGCGTGGCTCTGGCCGAAGCCGCAAGTTCTGACTCCCAGCGTCGCGCGGTTCGAGCTCCCGAATCCCGAAGGCGCGGGCCCTCCGCTTAATCTAGGCGCACCGCAGACCGTGCCGTCCCCCGACGGAAAGAACATCGCGCTGGTTGTGCTGGACAAGAATTCTGGAAAGCACTCTCTCTGGATTCGGCCTCTCGGCGCGGCGGCGCCGCATCGTCTCGACCAAACCGACGAAGCGAACTTCCCCTTCTGGTCGCCGGACAGCCAGTCCATCGCGTTCTTTGCCGGCAACAAGTTGAAACGAGTTGCGGTCTCCGGCGGATCGATCCAAACCATTTGCGCCTTCGACGTAGCGTCGAACGTCCTCACCGCAATGGGTGACGGCGGCGCATGGAGAGCGGATGACGTCATCGTTTATAGCCTCGGACAGGGACCGCTTTACCGCGTACCGGCTGGGGGTGGGATTCCGACACAAGCGACCAATCTGGCTTCGGGTGAGGCGCGCCACAGTTGGCCGCAGTTCTTGCCAGACGGACGGATTCTCTATTTTGTGGGCAGAGCTCCGTCGAAACACGCGTTGTACGTCCAAGAACTCGGCGCAACCGCGCGTACACTGGTGATGGAGAGCGATTCACGGGCCGTGTGGACGCCGCCCGGCTACCTGCTTTTCGTTCGCGACGGCACTCTGCTGGCGAGGCGCATGGACCCGAATACATTGCAGTTTCAGGGCGAGTCGCACACTGTGGCAGAGGACGTGAGTTTCAATCCAACTATTGGACGAGCCGCGTTTGCCGTGTCCGAACGGGGAGTGATGGCCTATCGCCTCAGCTCCAATACATTGGTGAATCGCCAACTCGTCTGGTATGACCGTTCGGGCCGCCGAATCGGTCCACTGGGAAAACCCGCCCCGCTGAATAATCCGGTCATTTCTCCAGACGGGAAACGCCTGGCGCTCTACATCGGGACGGAAGGCGCCGGGTTGGCACCGACCTTTGGGTGATGGACATTTCCACCGAAGCTGTAACCCGATTGACTCGCGACCGGAAGACGAACTACCTGATTCGCCCGGTTTGGTCCCTCGACTCACGACGTGTGGCGATTGGTGAGTTGGACGGCGGGATCGTGGAAGTGGCGGTCGATTCGGGGAAGTCCGTGCCGTTGGCGCCGAAGCCGCTTTTTGCCAGGTCGTGGACGCCCGACGGACGTTCGTTGATTGTGTCTCACGGTTACACGAGCCGGATCTCGTCGTTGACGCCTGGGCCCGACGCGAAGCCAAGCCTGATCGCGGAAACGCCTTACTCGATGCGAGCGATTACCTTGTCTCCGGACGGACGCACCGTGGCGTATATTTCGGACGAGTCCGGCGAA
>VFZQ01000063.1 GCA_016871135.1 Acidobacteriota bacterium
GAACAGATTAAGCGACAAATCGTTTCGGCCAACAGCGAGTTTCGAGGACGTACGGGTCCGATTCCTCTGGACGACCTTTCGATCGAGCGCGCTCCACTGACTCTTCCGAACGGCGATGTGATTGCATACGCCAAACCGCTGATGCTTCTGGTCGATGAGATGTCGGCGTCGGCGGCCGATATTTTCGCGGCTACGATTCAAGATAACCAGCGCGGCGCTTTGTACGGCTGGCGTACCATGGGCGCCGGCGGCAATGTCACCACTTGGAATGCGGGAAGTTATTCGCAAGGGTTTGCGTCGCTGACGGAGTCGCTCATGAGCCGTTCCCAAGAGGTCGTCACTCGCGATTTCCCTCGGACCCGATACGTCGAAAATGTCGGTGTCCGGCCTGACATCGAAGCCGATTACATGACGACCGAGAACCTGCTCCGCAATGGCGCGCCTTTCGTCGAAGGAATGCTCGCGGCGATGGCGAACCACATCCGAGCCAATCAATAAGAAGCCACCCATGCGAAATATCATTCTTTGCCTGATCCTGCTGGTGACTCCGGCCGCCGCGCAGAACTTGACGCCCCAACAAAAGGAAGCGGACTTCCGGTACCTCGCGAGCCTGTTCCAAATGCAGTACGCACCGCTCGATTGGAAGAAGCAACTGTTCGGATTCGATGCTTTGAACGTCCGGCCATGGCTCGATCGCGCCGCCGCGACCAAGACGGATATCGAATTCTACGAACTATGTGTCGAGTACATCTACAACTTGCAAGATACACACGTTTCGTTCTCGCTTCCTTCGGACTTCCTGGCTCAATTGGGATTTGGCGTCGATATCTACGATGGCGCGCCTCTGATTGAATCGATCAACCGCGTGCTGTTGCCCGCCAACAGGTATCCATTTGGAATCGGCGACCGGCTCATTTCGGTCGACGGCGAAGACGCACTTGCACTCACCGAAAAACTAGCCAGGTATTACCCGCAGGGCAACCCGCGCGCTTCACTGCGGCAGGGCGCGGCGCGTCTAGCCTCGCGGTCGCAGTCTCGCATCCCGTCGGCGCCGAACCTCGGCGCGTCCGCCACGGTAGTCATCCGCCGGCAAAGCGGCGTCGAAGAGACATACACGATTCCTTGGACCAAGACGGGAACCCCGCTGGTCGCCGGGCCTGTACCCTCGCCGAAGCTCAATGCCTCCAAGCGCCGTGCGGCCGAGGCGGAAGATTTCGTCGCGGAGCTTCAGAACTCATCCGCGCCACAGGAGGAGCGTGACGGCCTGCTCGGCTACGGCGCCCGAAACCCGGTGTTCCTTGCGGGCCTCCCGTCGACCTTTACGCGACGGCTGGGCGGACTCGCTTCCGATTTCTTCTACTCAGGCGTGTTCCAGTCGGGGAGCAAACGGATCGGCTACATTCGGATTCCCAACTATTCTCCGCCAAACCAGGCAACGGCGCTCACGCAGTTCGAGACGGAAATCACCTTCATGAACGCCAATACCGACGGCTTGATTATCGACGAGATGCGGAACACAGGCGGCAATTTGTGCTTCGGCGAGGAAATTGTCCGCAGACTGACGCCATACGAGTTTCAAGCTACAGCGTTCGAGTTGCGCGCCTATTGGGGACGCGTTCTTGGGTTCTACAACTTGTGGATCAACGCGGTCAACACGAATCAGACGGATGCAGCGTTGTTGTATCAGCAATTGTTCAAAGAGATGCTCGCCGCCAATCAAGAGGGCAAGGTTGCGACTAGGCCGCTGCCGATTTGCAATCAAAGCAGTATCCGGCAACCCGTAGTGCGCCCTGACGGATCGCTGCTCGCCTACACAAAGCCGCTCATGGTGATCATCGACGATTTCTCGACTTCGACCGCCGATTCGGTGCCGTCCATGTTGCAGGACTCCGGCCGGGCCGTGCTTTTTGGAATGCGCAGCAACGGCGCGGGCGGAAACAACATCGGCCGAGTTGCCGGGGTGTATAGCGAAGGGTTCACCGGAATGACGATCGGTTTGCAATCGCGCCCAAAGAACGTCAGCGTCGAGGGATTTCCAACTTCTAGGTATTCCGAAAACACCGGAGTGCGGCCCGATATCGTGAACGACTACATGACGGCCGAGAACCTGCTGCGGAACGGCGCGCCGTTTATCGCACAATTCTTGGCGGCGATGAACGACCTGATCGACAAACAGCCCCGATAAGCATATGCGTGCCGCCGTTCTCCTTCTCGCAAGTACCGCGTTTTCCCAGTCGATCAACCCGCAGAAGCTGATCGACCTCACCTACACCTACGATTCGAAAACCGTCTACTGGCCCAACGCCAAAGGCTTCGAACACCGAAAAGACAACTGGGCCCGCACGCCGCTCGGCTACTGGTACGCCGCCGGCGGCTTTTCCACCGACGAACATGGTGGCACACACGTCGACAGCCCCATCCACTTCGCCGAAGGAAAGTTGACCCTCGAGGCCATCCCCGTCGAAAAACTCACCGGCCCAGCGTTCGTCGTCGATATCACCAGTGCCTGCGCCGCCAACAAAGACTACACCGCCACCCGCGCCGATGTCGAAGCGTTTGAAAAGCGGCATGGCCCCATCCCGCGCGGCGCGATCGTGCTCTTCAAAACCGGGTGGGGCAAGTATTGGCCCGACAAAGCCCGGTACCTCGGTTCCGCCACTCCCGGCGACGTCGCCAACCTCCACTTCCCAGGCATCAGTCCGCCCGCTGCCGAGTTCCTGGTCCGCCGTGGCGTCGTAGGCGTCGGCATCGACACCGCCAGCACCGATCACGGCCCGTCAAAGCGCTTCGAAACCCACCAGGTTTTGAGCGAAGCGAACGTGTACGGAATAGAAAACGTAGCGAACATCGACCGTCTCCCCGCCAAGGGCGCGACACTCATCGTCGCTCCGATGAAAATCGCCGGCGGTACCGGCGGGCCGGCCCGAATCCTGGCGGTTTTGCCCTAACCCTCCGTCTGCTCACTAACTTGCGGCCAAACCTAAACTAATGCTCGATTGCGGGCTTCTACTTGCCACCTCCGCGTGGGGCCTCCTCCAACCCTACGCCAATTCGCGATCCACCTAGATAAGTTCAATATTTCCAATGATATACGCTATGTTGTGGATTTCTGTAGGAAAACCACAATTAGTAGTTGACCTGATGCTGACTGAGGCTGTATTCTGTAGTTCGTCAGCGCTGCCACGTCGAGTTCACTGCGTGGGTTGTGGAGTTCAGACGACCCCTCGATTCGGTGTGCGTTTACACCCCTAAAATCCATAGTTCACTATGTCGTGACGTATGGATTACGATTTCTGTTCGCCTGCGGCTTCCGCAGCTCAAATCCTCCCCCAAGGTGACTCCCATGGCGACGGCTCAACAACTGGCCCCTGTCTCTACGCCAACCTCTCAGCAGCTATTTCCCGACGTCCGCCCGCATTCGCTCGAAGCTGCGATGCGTGTCCGCAAGCGCAGCGGTGCGCTTGAGCCCGTCGATGTTTCCAAGATTATCCGGGCGGTCCAACTCTGTGCCGCCGGTCTCTCCCAGGTCGACCCCATGCGTATCGCGGTCAAGACCATCGGCGGCTTGTACGATAGCGCCACCACCCGCGAGCTGGATCAGCTCAACATCCAGACTGCCGCCTCGCTGATTTCCGAGGAGCCCGAATACTCGCGCCTCGCCGCCCGCCTGCTTGCCAATTTCATCGAGAAGGAAGTTGCCGCCCAGAACATCTACTCGTTCTCGCAGTCGATTGAAACCGGTTACAAGTACGGCATCATCGGCGACACCCTCTACGAGTTCGTCAAAGCAAACGCCCGCAAGCTCAACAGCGCCATCGACGAGCGCAACACCGACCTGTTCGAATACTTCGGCATCCGAACCATCTACGACCGGTATTTGGTCAAGAACCCCGAATCGCGAGACGTCATCGAAACGCCGCAATACTTCTTCCTCCGCGTCGCCTGTGGTCTCTCGCAGAACGTCCAGGAAGCCATCGACTTCTACCGGCTGATCTCCGCGCACGACTACATGCCGAGTTCGCCCACGCTCTTTAACTCCGGCACCCGCCACCCGCAGATGTCGAGCTGCTACCTGCTCGACTCCCCCGAAGACAACCTCGAAAGCATCTACGACCGCTATAAAGATGTCGCCATGCTCTCGAAGTTCGCCGGCGGCATCGGACTAGCCTACCACCGCATTCGCGCCCGCAGTTCGCTGATCCGCGGCACCAACGGCAAGTCCAATGGCATCGTGCCCTGGCTGAAGACGCTCGATAGCTCGGTCAGCGCCGTCAATCAAGGTGGCAAGCGCAAAGGTGCCGCCTGTGTGTACCTGGAACCTTGGCACGGTGACATCGAAGAGTTCCTCGAACTCCGCGACAACACCGGCGACGAAGCCCGGCGTACGTACAACCTCAACCTCGCCAACTGGATCCCCGACATCTTCATGCGCCGTGTCGATACCGACGGCATGTGGTCGCTGTTTGATCCCAAGATCGTTCCCCACTTCACCGATCTCTATGGCGCCGACTTCGACAAAGCCTATGAAGAAGCCGAAGCCGCCGGCAAGTTCATGCGCCAGGTCAAGGCTCGCGACCTCTACGGCCGCATGATGAAGACCCTCGCCGAAACCGGCAACGGCTGGATGACGTTCAAAGACGCCTGCAACCTGAAGAACAATCAGACGGGCAAAGAAAACAACGTCATCCACCTCTCGAACCTTTGCACGGAAATTACTGAAATCACAAATCAAGCCGAGACCGCCGTCTGCAATCTCGGTTCGATCAACCTTGCCCGTTACGTCAACGACGGCCAGTTCGATTTCGAGAAACTCGGCAACACCGTGCAGACCGCCGTCCGCTTCCTGGACAAGGTCATCGACATCAACTACTACCCGACCGACGCGGCCGGCGTATCGAACCACAAGTGGCGGCCCGTTGGCCTCGGCATCATGGGTCTGCAGGACGCGTTCTTCCAACTCCGCCTGCCGTTTGATTCCGACGAAGCCAAGCGCCTTTCGCAGCGGATTCAGGAAGACATCTACTACTGGTCGATGCTGACAACCGTCGAACTCGCCGAGCAGTACGGCGCGCACGATGCGTTTCAACTGACCCGCGCCGCCGAGGGCAAGTTCCAGTTCGATCTCTGGGGGGTGACGCCCGAAGTGCCCGAGCGTTGGGAAGCGCTCCGTCCGCGCATGGTGAAATCCGGTATGCGCAACTCGCTGGTGATCGCGATCGCCCCGACCGCGACGATCGCTTCCATCGTTGGATCCTACGAGTGCATCGAGCCGCAAGTGTCAAACCTGTTCAAGCGCGAGACGCTCTCGGGCGATTTCATCCAGATCAATCGTTACCTTGTGGTGGAGCTCAAGAACCTCGGTTTGTGGAGCGAAGACCTCCGGACGCGCATCAAACTTGGAGAAGGTTCAATCCAGCACATCGACGAAATTCCCGCTTGGATCAAGCAGGTGTATCGAACGGTGTGGGAGGTCCCGATGCGTTCGCTGATCGACATGGGCGCCGAGCGTGGCCCCTACATCGATCAGAGCCAGTCGCTGAACTTATTCATTGAAAGCCCAACAATCGGCAAGGTTTCCTCGATGTACATGTACGCCTGGAAGAAGGGGTTGAAGACGACCTACTACATGCGTTCGCGCCCGGCGTCGAAGATCGCCAAGGCGACCGTACCCGTGGCCGCGGTGCCCGTTTCGAAGGCGATCGCGTGCTCGCTTGAAAACCCCGAATCCTGTGAGGCTTGTCAATGATTCTCGACCCCGGCTTTAACCTAACCCTCCGGCCCATGAAGTACCCGGTCTTCTACGAAATGTACAAGACCGGAATCAAGAACACCTGGACCGTCGAAGAGGTCGACTTCTCGACCGACGTCACCGACCTGCGTACCAAGATGAACCCCGCCGAGCAGCATCTCATCAAGCGCTTGGTAGCGTTCTTTGCGACCGGTGATTCGATCGTCAGCAACAACCTCGTTCTGAATCTGTACACGCACGTCAATTCGCCGGAAGCGCGCATGTATCTGTCGCGCCAGCTCTTTGAAGAAGCCGTGCACGTGCAGTTCTACCTGACGCTGCTCGACACCTACATTCCCGATACCAACGAACGGGCCGCCGCGTTCTCGGCCGTCGACAACATTCCGTCGATTAAGGCCAAGGCCGACTTCTGTTTCAAATGGATCGATTCGCTTAGCGAGCTGAAATCCATCGAATCGGAAGCCGACATGAAGCAGTTCCTCCTCAACCTCGCCTGCTTCGCCTGTTGTATCGAGGGGCTCTTCTTCTTCGCCGCGTTCGCCTACGTCTACTACCTGCGCAGCCGCGGTCTGCTGCAAGGGTTGGCCACCGGAACCAGCTGGGTTTTCCGCGACGAAAGCGCTCACATCGAATTTGCGCTCGAAGTCATCAATACCGTGCGCCGCGAACGCCCGCACCTGTTCGACCACGAGTTCGAAACCCGCGCAAAGGACATGATCCGCGAGGCGGTCGACTGCGAAACCCAGTTCGCTGAGGATACGCTTTCCGGTGGTGTCTCCGGCATCAACACGGTGTCCATGCGGCAGTATCTCGAATACATCGCCGACCGGCGCCTCGCGGCGCTCGGTATCCAGCCGATCTTCCACGCGAAGAATCCATTCGACTTCATGGAACTGCAGGACATCCAGGAACTGACCAACTTCTTCGAGCGGCGTGTCAGCGCGTATCAGACCGCGATTACGGGTGAAGTCAACTTCGCGGAAGAGTTCTAGTCGCGGCGCTCGACACCAGTTCTTCCGGGTCCTGGGCCAACTTGGCCAGAACGGTTGGAGGCACGTTTTTGTTGCAGGCGATTCGCTGTCTGACCGTCATATCAGGGTCGTTCGACAAGGCCTCGAACAGTTCTTGAGTCAACTTGTTCTTCATAGCCACCATCCATCGAACCTTTGAGCCCGGGTCGTTCGCAAGTAGCGACAGCACGTCAGTCGGTACTGTCTTGTTCTGCGCAACCCACAAGCGCGCATCGGGAAAGCGATCGATTACGTCCAGCCAGACTTCGATTGATGCCGGCTCCGTCGCCGCCCGCAAATATTCGTCGCGAATCGAACTGTACCGCAGGCGGACGAACTCCTCGGCGGATTCGATCACTTCTGAGCCCATTCATCCGCTAGCGGCTCGGTATCGGGTTGCCTGAGATACGCCTCGCGTATTAACTCGTGCTCCCGCGTTCGTATCGCATCCTTGATCGCCCGGCTAACAAACTCCGCGCGAGTCTGATTATTCGGCACCGCGCAACGATCCACATCTGCCAGCAGGCGATCATCGATTTGTACACGAATACTTGGCATTCTATTCGAACTGTAGCATCGGCATCCGCCCCTCCGCCACGTCCCGAATCACCGCGTTCCTCTCCTCAAGCAGCCGCGCCATATACCGCCGCAGCACCGTGATCTCAACGATCCGGCCGATCCACCCCAATGGCGCTGAGAATCGAAAGACATCCAACATCTCCGTTCCGCCACCGGGCGCTTCAACAAAGTAGTGATCGTGCTCCATGAACGCAAACGCGCCGCGCAACATACGGTCCTGAAAATAGCGCGGGCGGTCGAACGCCGTGATTTCGTTGGTTAATCGCTGCCGTACGCCGAAGTGCCGGGCTCGCCAGGTCACGTGTGCCGCCACCGCAGCCAGCGGAAGTAGAGCCAGGGAAAGAGATGTTTTCAGCACGATACGAATGAAAGCGAGAACCGCGTGAAAACAGTGACAACGGTCTGTCGTCAGTTAATGGGGATTCGTACGCTCAGGCCGACGGCGAAGAAGCCGGCCGATCCGGATGTGAGGCTCACCCCCATCCGGTCGCTTCCGTGGAATTTCTCGATGTCAACTCTCCACGCCGGAGGATCGTGTATACCAGCAGTGCGCAACTCTTACCGGGCCTGGGCAGCAGCTATTCGAACCCGCATCGTCATCGCGTCCTTGGTGCCGATCGCGCCCAGCGCGGCCTTGGGCGGCTTGATGCCGAAGCCGCTCATGGGGAATGTCGTCTCGGCTTCGTAGGAACCGTTGCTCATCTTGCGCGCTGTCAGCGTGACCGGTTTCGAGATGCCGCGCACGTTCAACGCGCCGGCGATTTCGAACGTGCCGTCTACGTTGCCGGTCACGGCCGTCGATGTGAACGTAATGCGAGGGAACTTGCCGGCATCGAGCACGTCCTTACCAACGGTCTCCTTGCGCACGTCCTCCTTCTTGCCATCACCGATCCAATCGTCGAGAACCTTGACCGATGCGGCCTCGACTTCCAGCGTGACACTGGTGGCCGTGAACTGACCAGAGAATCTCTCCCAGATCAGTCTGTGTTTCTTTCCGCTCATGAGGCCCGTCTTTTCGACGGTTGCCTCGATCTTGGTTTCGCCGCCCGGGGCGATCCTGCCCGATTGCGCAGCGACGGTGACGCTCAGACACAATACAATAGCTATTTTGCGAAGCATGCAACTGTTCATCCGGATCCTCCTCTCGATTATTCCAGTTACGGCGCAGGAATGCCGGCTGTCGGCGATTACGCCGGCGCAGCCGGCCAATCGTGTCGAGGAAGGCGAGCGCGCTACCGAGTCGCAGACGTTTCAGACAAACGCGCTGGCCGTCTCGCCCGGCAACCGCGTGCACTTCTTCGACGCTGCGTTCCGGATCCGGCGGATCGAGGCGAACGGACGGCTGACAACGGTGGCGGGCAACGGGCAGCGGGATGAGGCGGTGGAAGGCCCCGCGCTCCAGTCGCCGCTGCAAAATGTCATTCAGATCGCCTTCTCGCCGGCCGGGGTGCTGCACTTCGTGAGCGGCGGGAGAGTGTTGCGTGTCGTCGACGGGCGCATCGAAACCGCGGCGGGAACGGGGCGGCCGGGCTTCAACGGCGAAGACGGCCGGGCGGTGGAGATGAACCTCGGAACAATCGTCAACGTGGCATTCGCGCAAACCGGGGAGTTGTACCTCATCGACGCGTTTAACCGGGTGAGGGTGGTGACGTCCGATGGGGCTCTGCGGACCTTCGCTGGCGGGCCGAGGGCCTCGGTGGCGGCTGGCCGCGTCGGCGATGACGGCCCGGCGACCGAAGCCGCGTTGTCGAATCCCCGGCAACTGTTCGTTTTGCCCGACGGAGTGCTTTGGATTAAAGACCTGGCCGGACGTCATCTGCGCACGGTTGACGGGGCGGGCGTGATCCGGACGATTAACCCGAACTTCGACGCCACGATCAACTTCATCGCATTGTCGAACGGCCAGCCGGCCGCGGCGACAGCGAACCGCGTGTTTCCGTTCAACAGCCGCGGCGATGTCGATTCGGGATCGCGTCCCTTTGTGCCGTTTACGGGTACGCCGCTGGCCGTCGGTCCCGACAACGCGCTGTATTATTCCGGCGGGGCGAGGCCGGAGCAGCGGAACCCGCTGGTGCGATTGTCGGGAACCTCCGAGAGCGTGGTCGCCGGCGCGCCGGTCGCCGCGCTGGTGGACGGGCAGGCGCCGCCGTTCGGTATCTGGAACGCCCGCGCGGGCAGTCTGATTTACGCGGCGAGTGTGGGCGGAAAATCGGGGATCTTGGAGGCGCGGCCCGGACAACAGCCCCGGTTTATCGCCGGCGGCGGAACCGAGACGAACGATGCCGAAGGTAAGTCAGTTACCGATCTGACTATTTATGGGATCGCAGCCTTTACGATCGACGGAGAAGGGCGGCTCATTATCGCCGATGTTTTCCGGCGGCGGATCTTAGTTGTCGGGAGCGATGGAAAGGTCTCGATACTCAAAACGCAAGGCGGCGCGCAGGTCGTGTTCGCACCGATCGGGACCTTTAGCACGCTGCAGCGAATCACGGCCGATAATGCCGGGAACATTTACTGGTTTCTGGACGGAGCGGCTCCGACGGGCGGAGTATTCGCGGCGACGGTGGCGGTCTGGATCCGATCGAGCCAATCCGTCAGTACATTCACGGTCGTGGGATTGGCCGGGCTGACGCGGCTGGAGGACGGCATGGCGGTAGCTATTTCCGGCAATAGCACCGCGTTCCGGAGGATCGACCGGTTGACGCCCGCCGGACTTGGCGAGCCGGTTACGGAGTTGGAAAACTTGCCACTGGTGTCGGCGACGCGGTTCGGAACGCAGCCTTATTTCGTCGCAGCGGGCCGGCTGTTTCGGGGCGCGCCGGGCAAGATCGAATACTTCAATGAACCGTTCCTACCAACCGGTGCGGCGATTGTGCCGGACTTTACGATCGCCTCGGCGTCGAACGTGATGATCCACTCGACCGACGGCGGATTCTACCGGATCGAGAATATCGACGCGTGCCGCTGGATGCCGCAACCGGTGGCGACGCCGGCCTCGGTTGTGAACGCGGCGAGTTTCGCGGACGCCGGCGTAATGGCGCCGCGACAGTTGCTGACGATATTCGGATCGGGGATCGGTCCGGCGGACGGGCAAGGAGTTTTGCTCGACGGGTTATTGCGGGTGACGACGCAGGCGGCGCCGTTCCCGGGACTTACTCTCGGCAATTTTTCGGGCGCCATTCCGAACGCGACACTAACAGGAACGAACATGCCGGTGCTTTATTCCTCCGATCGGCAAGTCACGGTGCAAGCGCCAGCGGCGCTGCCGGCGGGAAACACGTTTTTGCTCTACTACGGATGGCAGGGACTCACTCTCATCGCGCCCGGAACGGTTCGCACACGGCCGACGTCGCCGGGCATTTTCGACCGGGCGCTGTTCAACGAAGATGGCTCGCGAAACGGAGAGGCGAATCCGGCGGCGGCCGGGAGTGTGGTGCAGCTATTCGCCACTGGACTGGGAGCGATCGACCCGACCCTGCCGTTGGGGGAATATCACCCGACCGCGACGTTGACGCGGACCACGGGCGAGGTTTCGATTACAGCAGGCGGGCGCGACGCCGAGGTGCTCTTCGCGGGCGGCGCGCCGGGGTTGCCCGGCGGTGTGTATCAGGTGAATTTCCGCATACCGGAGGGCGTGGGATCGGGGGCGCGGCCGATCGAGCTGACGATCGGCGGGGAGTCCACGGCGACGCGGCAGGCGGTTGCCGTTTACGTGAAGTAGGGAGAGGTTAGGATTCCGCGGCAGCGACTTTGGCGACGCCAAGGCTGCGGCGGAGGTAGTCGATGCCGATGACGGTGATCGACATGCGGCTCTTGTCGTCCATTTGGATGACCTTCGTGCTTTTCATGTAGTCCATGACGAACGTGGCGGCTTCGCGTTCCAGGCCGAGCGCTTTTTCCATGTCGAGGATGGAGACCGCGCCACTCAATGGGTTGCGTTTTTTTGCGCGGTAGAGGAGACCGAGAATTCGTTCGAGTAGGAGTTCGTCGGCATGGAGTTCGGCGTGAAGATCCTGTATATCGACCGCCGGCTCAGGAGCGGGCGCTTGGGCGTCAGGCTTGGTTTCCGGCGAAGGTTCGGATGCGGGTGCTTGCGCGCGCGGCTTCGATTCCTTCGCCGATTTGGAAGGAACGGGCTTTTCGGGTTCCGGCGTGGGCTTTGCCTGGGCGTCGCGCACTTTCCGGATGAGTGAAGCTAAGTCCGCGGTTTCAATGGCCATGAGAGGTCCATCTCTCTATCGGCCGGAAAGGCGGGGAACTTGAGGTTAGGGCCCTTGCTTGCCCGGCCAGCGCAAGAATCTGTCTAGGGCCAAACGCCCACAAGCTTCCACCACAACGGGCCGATGCCGAGCCAGACAACCAGGATCATCAGCGACAACACGAAGCCGACGCGCCACCACTGGCCCTGCGTGACGAAACCCGCGCCGAAGAAGACGGTCGCCGAGCCGGTGCCGTAGTGGGTGATGCCGGCGTTGAGCGATGAAAAGGCCGCGAGGACGATGGCGATCATCATCGGCGGCGCTCCCGCGGCGATGCCCGCGCCGAGGAAGCCGGCGTAGAGCGCGGTGGCCTGCGAGGTCATTGACGCGAAGGCGTAGTGAATATAGAGATATCCGGCGCAGAGTGCGAAGAACGTCACTTGCCACGGCATGCCGCCCGTGACGCCGACGACGCTTTGCGAGAGCACATTGAACAGTCCGGCCTTTGCGAGTTCATCGGTCATCATGAGAATGGGCCCGAACCAAAGCAGGGCATCCCAGGCGCGTTTTTCGCCGAGCATCTCTTCCCACGTCACCACCTCTGAAATCACGAGGGCGCAGAGTCCGCCGAGCGCGACGAACGCGTTGTGCAGGCCGTGCCACGGCGATGTCACCCAACCGGCCATGACGCCAAGCAGGATGATCACCAGGCGCAATTCGCGCGGGTTGAGATTGCCGAGTTTCTTGAGTTCTTCCGCGGCCATGGCGCGGGCGGCCTGGATGTCCTGCGATTCGGGCGGCGTGGCGCGGAGGATGATCAGCGGCCCGATTGCCAGTGTGAGCACGCCGGGCACGATGGCGGCGATGGCCCAGGTCAGGAACGTAACGTCGAGGCCGTGGGACTTGCGGGCGATCTCGGCCATGATGGGGTTGGCGGCCATGCTGGTGAGGAACATGCCGGAGGTGGTGTAGGTCGAGAGGTAGCCGACGAGGATGAGATAGGCGCTGGTTTTGGGCAGATCGCCGAGCGCCTGCGCGAGGCTGCGCGCGACGGGGAAAACGATGCCGCCGCCGCGGCCGGTGTCGGACGGTATGAAGGGCGCGAGCACCAGGTTTGTCGCCGCGACGGCGTAGCCGAGCGTGAGCGGGCTGTGGCCGATGCGGTCGATTAGTACATAAGCGATCCGCGGGCCAAAGCCTGTTGATGTGACGGCGCGGGCGAACAGGAACGCCGAGAAGATCATCCAGGTTGTCGGGCTGGCGAAGCCGGCGAGGGCGCGCGCGGGAGTCAGTGTGTTGGTGAGGACGAGCAGCGTCATCGCGAGCACAACGCTGGCGCCCATCGGCACGGGCCGCGCGATCAGCGCGATG
>VFZQ01000064.1 GCA_016871135.1 Acidobacteriota bacterium
CACCAGCCAAAACCCGCTGCCAGCAAGGCGACGGCGAGCCCGCCATACATGGTGAGCTGCTTCTGGTGATGCTTTGCGTAGTCGATAGAGTGCGTGACTTCTTCGACAAAGACGTCGTGTTTCAGTTGTTCGCGTTCGTGCTTATCCACACCTGCTCCAAACTAGTCAGGATAGCACGGCGGGCGGGTGATTTCGATGAAGATCCGGTGCTTCGGGCGAACTTCGGTATCAGTCACCGAACTGCACAAGCGGTTGGCGGCCTTCCAGCACCGCCTGCGCGTCTTCAGCGGAGAACTCCTCCACCTTTGACGAAATATTCATCGAGCAAAACTTCGGCCCGCACATCGAACAGAAGTGCGCGTCCTTGAAGCCTTCTTGCGGAAGCGTCTCGTCGTGGTAAGCCTGGGCGGTCTCGGGGTCGAGCGCCAGTTCGAACTGCCGGCGCCAGTCAAACTTGTAGCGTGCCCGGGAGAGTTCGTCGTCACGGTCCCGGGCGCCGGGGCGGTGGCGGGCAACGTCGGCCGCGTGCGCGGCGATCTTATACGCGATGATGCCTTGCTTCACGTCTTCCTTGTTAGGAAGGCCGAGGTGTTCCTTGGGCGTCACATAGCAAAGCATCGAAGCGCCGTACCAGCCGATCATGGCCGCGCCGATCGCGCTGGTGATGTGATCGAAGCCGGGCGCGAAGTCGGTGACAAGCGGCCCGAGCGTGTAGAACGGAGCTTCGTGGCAAAGCTCGTTTTCCTTTTCGACCTGCATCTGGATCTGGTCCATCGGCACGTGGCCGGGACCTTCGATCATCACCTGCACATCGTATTGCCAGGCCTTGCGCGTGAGTTCGCCGAGCGTCTTGAGCTCGGCGAATTGGGCTTCGTCGGAGGCGTCGGCCAAACAGCCGGGGCGCAGGCCGTCACCGAGAGAGAAGCTAACGTCGTGCTTCTGGAAGATCTTGCAGATGTCGTCGAAGCACTCGTATAAGAAATTCTGCTTGTGATTCTTGACCATCCACTCGGCCAGGATCGAACCTCCGCGGCTGACGATTCCGGTGATGCGCTTGGTCGTCATCGGAACGTACTGAATGAGCACGCCGGCGTGGATCGTCATGTAGTCGACGCCTTGCTCGGCTTGCTCCTCGATGACTTCGAGCATAACGTTCTTGTTCAGGTCCTCGACGCGGCGAACGCGGGAGAGAGCTTCGTAGATCGGCACGGTACCGATCGGCACCGGCGAGTGTTGAATGATCGACTTCCGGATGAGCGGGATGTCGCCGCCGGTGGACAGATCCATGACCGTGTCGGCCCCGTACTTGACGCAGTAACGCAGCTTTTCGAGCTCCCCTTCGACGTCGGAGGTTGTCGACGAGTTGCCGATGTTGGCGTTGATTTTGCAGGTCGACTTGACGCCGATCGCCATCGGTTCCAACGCGCCATGGTTGATGTTGGCGGGGATGATCATGCGGCCGCGGGCGACTTCGTCGCGGACAGTTTCCGGAGTAAGTTTTTCGCGGCGGGCGACATACTCCATCTCACCGGTGATCAGGCCCTTGCGGGCATAGTGCATTTGCGTCCGGACCGCGTCGTTGACGCGGGCGGCGGTCCACTCCGTTCGGATTGACATAAAGGCCATTATCTCATTCGGTTCGGTATAGTTGAAGCATGACGGCGCGGATGCTGGCAATTTTGTGCGCGATGGGCGGATGGTCCGCCGCGATATCCGTGCCCGCGGACGAGTACCGCGCGCGGCGCGCGAAAGTCCAGACGCGGCTCGCCGAAGATCACGGCGTACTGGTTTTATACGGCGATACCGAAGACGAACGCGGCAATTTGCGCAGCCGCTTTTTCCAAGAGCCGAGCTTCTATTACCTAACCGGGTGGGTGGAACCGGGCGCGGTTTTGTTGTTGACCGAAGACGACGAGTACCTGTTTCTGCCGGCGCGCAGCGAGATTCGCGACACCTACACCGGGCGGCGCGCGGGCGCCGAAGACGCGAACATCAAGTCAGTTAGCGGCATAAGAACCGTGCTACCGGCAAGCAAGTTCGAAATCACGCTATTCCAGAGACTTGAGAGTGCGAAGAAGATCTACGCACTACTCAATATCAACCGTACGTCGAAGCTGAAGAAGCTAGTCGGCGCGCGACCGATCGAGAATTTTGCGCCGCTCGTATTTCCGCTTCGCCAGGTGAAGTCGAAGTCAGAACTGGCGATGATTCAACACTCGATCGATGTGTCGGTCGACGCGCACCGGGCGGCGTGGGCGCGGGCCGCTTCGGGACTGTTTGAATATCAGATCGGCGCGACGATGGTGAGCGTATATTCGGAAGCGGGTTGCGAACGCAGCGCGTATCCACCGATCATCGGATCGGGGCCTAACTCGACGGTGCTCCACTACAATCGCAACGATCGGCGGATGGATTCCGGTGACGTGTTGCTGATGGACGTCGCGGGCGAGTGCTCGATGTACGCGGCCGATATTACGCGGACGATTCCGGTTTCTGGAAAGTTTTCGAAGCGCCAGCGGGAGCTATACGATGTCCTACTCGGCGCGCAAGAAGCGGCGATAGCGGCTGTGAAACCCGGCATGTTGCTCGCGCGCGAAGGCGAGAAGAGTCTCTTCAAGATTGCGGTGGACTATCTCAACGCACATGGGAAGTCGCTGCGCGGCGAGCCGCTCGGCAAGTTCATGACACACGGCATCGGTCATCATGTGGGCCTTGAGGTACACGATCCAGGGTTGCCGCAGATGCCGCTCGAAGCGGGCAATGTCATCACGATCGAGCCAGGCATTTACCTCCCGGAAGAGGGCATCGGAATCCGTATCGAGGACATGTTGTTGGTGACCGCCGATGGCGCGCGCGTGTTGACTGGCGCGCTGCCCAAAGAGCCGGACGCGATCGAGAAGATCCTCCATGCGCGGAAACGGTAGGTACTGGGCGGCGGTTTTCGGCGCGGGGCTGGCGGGGCTTCTGATCGGTTGGACCTCGCTGGCGGCGCAGGCCGATCGCTACGGCGCCGATTGGTTGTTCCGCGTGCACAAGCCGGCGGCGTGGCCGTTGGAATCGGCAATCCTGGCACTCGACGACGATTCCTACGAAATGATGAACGGCCAGCGGCAGTTGCGCGTGAAGTTGGCCGAGGCGCTGGAACGCGTTGCGGCAGTGCAGCCGAAGGCAGTGGTCATCGACGTTACTTTCTCCGATGCGGGCGACGACGATCAGAACGTGCGACTGGCGGCGGCGATCAAGCGGCTTGGCAATGTCGTACTGGCGTGCGAGCAACTGGATAGCCGCTGGGCGAAGCCTCTACCGGAGTTGCGAGAAGCGGCGGCGGCGCTTGGGCACATCGCGGCCGATCCCGAAGCGGATGGCTTTCAGCGCATGATGCCGCTGGAGAAGACGGCCGCGAGAGAACGGTTCTGGGCAATGTCGCTGGAAGCATTTCGGATGACGCGCAACGCGAGAATTATCGAAACTCCGGAGGCTCTAATTGTTGGAGACCGCACGATCCCAGCGTCGCTGTTCGACTGGCGGCGCATTCGGATTCGTTACTATCCGCCGGACGTTAATGGCGCCTCGCGGATTCCTCAGATGTCGTTGAAGCGCGCGTTGACGGAGACACCGGAACCTTTCCGCGGCAAGGTTGTCTTCGTCGGGGCAACCGCGCAGACGGCGACGCGTGATCGATTGATGACGCCGTATACAACGCTGCTGCCGATGCCGGGCGTCGAGATTCACGCCCACGCCTACGAGACGATTGTGCAAGGTCGCTTTTTGCTCGACGCGCGAAACAGCGTGGTGTTGCTGCTCGCGCTGGCGCTGATCGGCGGCGCGGGGTTTGTATTCCTACGATGGACTGGACTGGCGGCGTATCTTGCCGGCGCGGGGATCATCGCACTAGCGCACGGGCTTCCGCACCTGTTCTTCGTAAACGACATCATTTTCCCGTTCGTGGCGCCGATGGCGACGGCGTGGTTTTCGGTGACGTGCGCGGCGGTGTGGCAGTATTTTCAGACGCGATTAACGCTTGAACTCACCGAAGGGGAACGCTCGCGATACCAACAAGCGATCCAGTTTGTCACGCACGAGATGCGCACCCCGCTGCAGGCGATCCAAGGCTCTAGCGAGTTGATGAACCGTTACAAACTCAGCGAGGAAAAGCAGAAGCAGTTGTCACAGCAGATTCACGCGGAATCGAAGCGGCTGGCGCGCATGATTCAGACCTATCTCGACGTAGAACGATTGAGCGCGGGACAGATGCAGTTGAAGCGCGAACCGTTCGGTATCGCATTCGTCGTAGCGCAATGCATCGACCGGGTGAAACCGCTGGCGGAGCGAAAGAGAATCACAATTGAAGCCGGCGAACTGGCCGACGCCATCGTCGAAGGCGATTTAGAGCTGATGGAATACGCCGTCTACAACCTGCTGACCAACGCAGTGAAATACTCACCGGCCGATACAGGCGTGACGGTGAATTGCGAATTGGACGGCGGCTCGGTGGCGGTGGCGGTGCGTGATCAAGGCATGGGAATGAGCGAGGAAGACGTAAAACGCATCGGCGAAAAGTTCTTCCGGACCAAGCGGGCCGAGCAGTCAGGCGAGGCGGGCACGGGCATTGGGCTGTCGATCGTTCGACAAATTGTCGAACATCACGGAGGAAAATTAGAGGTAGCCAGTTCCCTTGGGAAGGGTTCGTGCTTTACGATGAAAGTACCGGCGCAGGTTTCTTCCGCGTCCCCCTTGCCGGAAATGGAGAAGTGACCTTTGCAACGTCTACTCGTTGTTGAGGACGATAGCGCCGTCCGGAACAATATCGTGACCTGCCTGGAGCTTGAAGGCTTCCAGGTGGATTCAGTAGGAACCACGCGGGAAGCGCTAGACCGCTTGAATGCCGAGTCGTATCCGATCGTGCTCTCCGATATCTATTTGGACGAGCGCACGGGCCTCGATGTATTGCGCGCGGCGAGAACGGCGCGCGGGGACTGCGCGGTAATTCTGATGTCGGGCCGCGGGTCGATGGAAACTGTCATGGCTGCGACTCGTGGCGGCGCGTTCGATTATCTGGCGAAACCCTTCGATCTGGACGACATGGTCGAGAAAGTGCGGCGCGCGGTGGCGTCGTTCGATGTGCTGGAGGAGAAGGAAGCGCGCATCGACGACATCCCGGAGACCGACATGATCGGGAGTTCGCCGCAGATGGTCGAGATCTTTAAGACGCTGGCCAAGGTAGCGCCAACCGATGCGACGCTGCTGATCGAAGGCGAGACGGGTACCGGCAAAGAGCTAATCGCGCGGATGATCCATCGCTTCTCGAAGCGATCGGAGAAAGGGTTCGTGGCGGTGGATTGCGGTTCGATTCCTCCGTCGCTGCTAGAAAGCGAACTGTTCGGCGCCTTGAAGGGATCGTTCACTGGGGCTGATCGGGATCGAGTCGGCGTGTTCGAGGCGGCTAACAACGGGACGGTGTTCCTGGACGAGATCGGCGACATCGACTTGAATTTTCAAGCGAAGTTGTTGCGCGTGTTGCAGGAGCGGGAGATCCGGCCGCTGGGCTCGCCGCGCGGGAAACCGATTGATGTCCGCATCGTCGCGGCAACCAACAAGAACGTCCGGCAGTTGGTAGAGCAGGGCAAATTCCGGGAAGACTTGTGGTTTCGGCTCGATGTCGTGCGTGTGGAATTGCCATCGTTGCGGGAGCGGCGCGGGGACGTGCCGCTGCTGGCACAGACGTTTCTCGACCGTTACAACGAGCGCTACGGCATGCGGGCAATTTTGACTGAGAGCGGCGTGCGCGCGCTCGACAGCTACACGTGGCCAGGCAATGTGCGGCAGTTGCAGCACATGATCGAACGCCTGGTGATTCTTGCACCGCAAGGGCGGATCGACGAAACCGCTGTGCGGGACGCGATCGCCGATGGCGAGGGCAAGGAGTCTCTTGGCGAGACCTTGGAAGACGCCAAGGCCGAGCAGATTCGGAAGGTACTCGCGGCCACGGGCGGCAACAAGAGCAAGGCATCGAAGATCCTCGGCATCGAGCGCAAGACGTTGTACCGCTTGATCGAGAGGTTTGGGTTGGACAGATGACGCGGCGGACAGCACTGGGTTGGGTGGCCTTGGCCTCGTGTGGAAAGAAGGCCCCCTATATGAATGCGCTGGCGGAGCGGTATGTCCGGCTGATACTCGCCATCGGCAAACATCAGCCGAAGTACGTCGACGCATACTATGGCCCCGCGGAGTGGCAGCCAACGGCAACTAAGCCGCTTCGGGAGTTGAGCACCGAAGTATCGGCGCTGATTACCGATATCCAGCAGCTCACGGGGGTCGATCCGCTGCGGTTTCAGTACCTTTTGACGCAGGCGCAGTCGGCGCTGGCAATGGCGAATATCCTGGGCGGCGAGAAATTGGACTTCGACCGCGAGGCGACCGCGCTCTACGCTGCTAAGCCGCCGGTGGTACTGCGCAGCGACCTGGAATCAGCGAGAGATTTGGTTGACAAGGCGTTGCCGGGCGGCGGCGAACTGTCCGAACGCATCGAGAAGTTCGACGCGCGATTTGCCGTTCCGGCGGCGAAAGTCGACAAGACGTTTCGCGCGGCAATCGCCGAGGCGCGCTCGTTAACGAAGAAGCGGATTACGTCGCTGGCGGCAAACGAGTCGTTCGATGTTGAGTACGTCAAGGACAAGGTCTGGAGCGCCTACAACTGGTACAAGGGTAACTCGCGATCGGTGATTCAGGTAAACATCGATCTGCCGATCAATGTCGACAGGATCATTCACCTCGCGTGCCACGAAGGCTATCCGGGGCATCATGTGTATAACGGATTGTTGGAGGCCAAGCTCGTCCGCGAGCGCGGTTGGATGGAATTTTCGGTGTATCCGCTGTATAGCCCGCAGTCGTTGATCGCCGAGGGCACAGCGGATTTTGGAGCGTCGCTCGTTATGCCGGAGCACGAGCGGTTGGCGTTCAAGCGCAATGTGTTGTTTAAGGAAGCGGGGCTCGATCCGAAGTCGGCCGAGGAGCAGCAGGCGATATCGAAGCTACGCGCGGGGGTGAAGCATGCGGCGATTCAGGCGGCGCGCGATTATCTTGACGGGCGCATGAACGCGGAACAAACGGTCGCCTACTTGCAGCGTTACGCGCTGAACACGAAGGGCATGGCCGAGCGACGGGTGAAATTTTTCGACGCCGAGCGGAGCTATATCATCAACTACAGTTACGGCGAGGATTTGGTGGCGGCGTGGGTGAAGAAGACGGCAGGTAACGACGCCTCCGCGCAGTGGAAGGCGTTCGAGGAGTTGCTGAGTACGCCCAGAGTGCCTGCCAACTTGCTGTAAACAAACCCAAAATAAACTGCTACACCACGGCGGAATGGGTGTATGATCGAGTTGGAAAACCACCGCGCACCAACGGGTACTCGGCGGATCCTGGTTCTCAACGGCTTCACAGTGACCTGATTAATCAGGAGGCCCACCATGTTTGACAGCCTCGACGAAACGATGAAGAAAGACGCGAAAGAGTCCTCTTCGAACTCGGAACGGATGATGGTTTGGCTTGCGGTTGTCGCCGCGAGCGTTTTGGTTTTTGGCGGTCTTTACTTCGGCGTTCGCGCCTTAGGTTAGATCGGCTCGGCCGACAATTGAATCATGACGCGCTTGACGGTCTTGCTATAGATAGGTCGGGAGTTGTATGTCTTGAGGATCGAGTCGAGATCCTTGTCCCGGTACTGCGGCGCGTTTGCGAGCCTTTCGGCAACGGCGTGGATTCCTGCCTTGACGCTCGGGAAACGGCGACGGCAGGAACTCCAGCCGAAAACATTGTTGTTTCGATAGACCTTGCCTCCCGACGACTCTACGAGTGCAATGCTGGGCAGCAGCCGCCAGTCGAGCTTGTTGTTGTCGGCCGCGATAATGAACTCCTCTGCGTACTTCTCGACCGGGCATTTCTGCCGGTTGAAGAAGTTCCTGATTCTTTGGAGCCTGGAATCCCGGGAAATGTTCCTGTCCTCGATCACTTCGGCGGTGGAATTTACAGCTGGGGAAAAGAAGACAGACGACAAGACGAGACCTTTAGCGATCCATCGTTTCAAAACTTGTACCTCGATGTTGGTTGGATTGGCTTGGACGGGATGTCCGGAAAACTAGAAGGTATAAACGAAATTTACAAACGGGTCCGGCTGTTATTATACCATTAAGTCCCATGAGCACCCTTCTGATCATGAAGGCGGCGGACTTCGCGGCGCGCGCCCATAGGAGACAGCGCCGTAAGGATGAAGAGGCGACACCGTACGTAAATCACGTAATCGAAGTCGCATTTCTATTAGCGCAGGCTGGATGCGACGCAGATATCGTGGCGGCCGGACTGCTGCACGACACAATCGAGGACACGGGCGTGACCTACGACGAACTGGCGGTGGAGTTCGGGCCTCACATTGCCGATCTGGTGGCGGCGGTGACCGACGACAAGTCGCTGCCAAAGCAAGTCCGGAAGGAAAAACAGGTGGAACATGCACGCGCGGCGAGCGCCGAGATTGGCGCGTTAAAGACCGCGGACAAGATCTCGAATCTGCGATCGATTCACGCGGCGCCGCCGGCAGGTTGGTCGGTCGAGCGGCGTATTGAATACGTCGCGTGGGCGCATCGTGTGGTCAGTAGTTTGCCGTCGCCGAATGAGGCACTCATGGTGGAGTATTCCGCGGCGCGGGCTCTACACGGCGAGTAGCGCCTAGCGCCGGCGTTTCACAATCGCGGCTGTTTCGGGTCTCGCTGAACCCAGCGGAACGCCTTCACCGAGTTCTTCCAGAAGTATTTTTCGGGGGCCGTGGGGCTCTTGGCGGCGAAGTAATCGCGCAGGACTTCGAGCGCGGCCTTGTTCCGCCCCGCGTAAACGAGAAGGTCTTCGCCGAAGATGTCCCAGATGAAATCCATCACGGGCTTGTAGTCCGCCGGAGTGTAGGCACCGGCGTTGCGGGGGCGGTAGAGTCCGGACATCTTCACGAAGGCGCCGCGCTGCTTCAACTGGCGCAGTGTTTTTTCGTAACCCTTCAAGACATCCGGCTGTGTAGGTAGCGCGAGCGCTTGCAAATGGCCAAGCACGATGCGCAAGCCAGGCACTTTATCCTTCAGGCGCAGCGTGGCTTCGATGAGATCGAGACGCGGGTTAGCGACCTCCAGCGTGAGGCCCGTATCGGCGAAGGCTCGCATATTCTCGATGACGCTTGGGCGCTCGATCGCGGTCACGAGGTCCTGGCCCTTCCACACGTTTCCGTAGCGAATACCGAGGAAGAGCTTGTTTTTCCGGTAGCGGTCGAGGTGCTCGCGGAAGTCTTCCTTGACCGGATCGAGATTCCCGATCATGCCCACGATCATCGGCTCGCTTTCGATCATCATCAGCACCCAGAGGTTGTCTTCGACCCACGGGCTGGCCTCTACCTTGATGCCGCCTACGATACCGAGGGGGATTGCGGACTCGCGAAAATCCTTCGGCAGAAACGGCGGCGCGTTGGGCGTGAACGGGAACGGCGCGCCTTGCGGGCGCGTTTGGTCGTAAATGTGAAAGTGGCTATCGATGATCGGGATCGGCGACGCAGCAACCGCGGCCGAAGCGCCGGCGGCAAGCATTAGAGTTCTGCGGTCCAACTGCATTCGCCGATTCTATCCCAGGTGGTAATACACTGGTTCACAAGCATGCGTTTGCTCCCACTCCTGTTTGCCGGTGTATTGCTCGCCGCGGACGATCCGTTCGTGGCGAAGTACTGCGTGAGTTGCCACAGCGCGAACGCGAAGATGGGCGGGCTGGTGTTAACCGGTTTGTCGAGCGACGATATGACTTGGGAGAAGGCCGCGAAGCGAGTGCGCGCGGGCGAGATGCCGCCGGCTGGCGCGCCAAAGCCCGGTCAGGTAGCAGCGCGGGCGTATGTTCGAGATGTGACGGCGCGCCTTGACCGCGCGGCGCCGCACGCGGGACGGCCGGTAATCCGCCGCTTGAATCGAACCGACTACACAAACGCCGTGCGCGATCTGCTCGGCCTGAATTTGCCGTTGGCGGATGAGTTGCCACAGGATCAATCGGTGGCTGGGTTTGACAATATAGCCGATGCATTGTCGATGTCTCCGCTGCTGCTTGAGCGCTACTTGAAAGTTGCGCGGCGCGTGAGCGAACTGGCGACAGGCACGGGAGATGCGAGTCCAATCGTCGAGACCTTTCCCGCGAGGGCAACACAGGCTGCCTGGCAAGGCGAGGGGATGCCAATCGGCACGCGAGGCGGCATACGCGTCACGCACTACTTTCCTCGCGATGGCGACTACGATCTCCGCGCGTTTCTGGTGAAAGAAAGCTTAACGCCGCTTGAAGGCGTGCGGTTTTTCAAGGTTCGGCTGACGGGCGTGCGGGCGGGTTCACACAACGTCGTCGTGACGTTTCCCGATGAATTCGCGGAGCGCGAAGGCCCAGTATCGAACGTCAGCGGTATCGGCGGCGCGTCGTTGGGTGGGCCGCTGGATGTTCTCGGCACGGCGGTGCGGCCGACGATCGAGTTCCGGCTGGATGGCAAACGCGTGAAGCTGTTCGAGATCGGCGGCATGACCGCGGGTGAGGCGGCGTTCGACGGACAGCCTGGGCCGCCGGCATTGGGGCGTATCGAGATTGCGGGGCCGTACAACGCCACGGCGGGCTCGGCACGGATCTTTACCTGCAGAGCGTCGGACGCATGCGCGGAACAGATCCTGAAACCACTGGTCCGGAGAGCGTTTCGGCGCGATGTGAGCGCGGCGGATGTCGCGCCGTTTCTGAAAGTGTACGCACGGCATTCCCGGAACTTTGAACACGCGATCGCAATGGCGATTCGAGAGATTTTGCTCGCGCCAGATTTTCTCTTCCGATTAGAGTTCGATTCCGAGCAAGGCAAACCCGGAGCGCCACAGCCGCTGCGAGAATTCGAATTGGCGTCGCGGCTGTCGTTTTTCTTGTGGAGCAGTATTCCCGACGACCAGTTGCTCGATGCAGCCGCATCGGGGCGCTTGCGTCAGCAGTGGGATAGCCAAGTGCGACGCATGCTGGCCGATGAGAAGTCGTCTGCCCTGATGGGGAATTTTGTGACCCAGTGGCTGGGGTTGAGTGGCCTCGATTCCGTGGATGTGGATAGGCAATTGTACCCGGCGTATGACCGCGGCCTAGCGCAGGCGTTCGCGACGGAGACGCGTTTGTTCATCGGTAGCTTGCTGCGCGAGAACCGCAAGATCGGTGACTTGATCGGAGCAGATTACACGTACATGAATGACCGGCTCGCCGCACACTATGGCATTCCTGGTGTTGTTGGTCCCGGCTTCCGGCGCGTGGCGCTCGGCGCCGAGTCGCAACGCGGCGGCCTGTTGACGCACGGAAGCGTTTTGTTGGCGACATCGCATTCGGCTCGAACCTCGCCCGTCTTACGGGGCAAGTGGATTCTCGATAATTTGCTGAATTCGCCGCCACCGCCGCCGCCCGCAAATGTGCCGGCGTTGGACGAGAGTCCGCGCGAGGGAAAGAAACTGACGGCACGCGAACAGATCGAGAGACATCAATCGATTCCGGGCTGCGCGTCGTGTCACAACCGCATCGACCCACTCGGGTTCGCACTGGAACATTACGACGTCACAGGCCGCTGGCGATCTCAGGACGAGGGTTCGCCGGTCGACGCGTCAAGTACGATGGCGAATGGAGAGCGCGTCGCCGGCTCGCAAGGGCTGCGCGCGATGTTGACGGGGCGCACCGAAGAGTTGGCCCACGCGACCGCCGAACGGCTGTTGACGTATGCTGTAGGACGTGAGCTTGACGGGCGCGATCAACCCGCGGTGCGGGAGATCTTGCGCCAAACCGAAGCAGGCGGGTACCGCTTTCAGGATCTGATCGCAGCCGTTACCCGAAGCGTACCGTTCCGAATGAGACAGAAGCAGGAGTGATCACCGATGTTTCTCACGAGAAAGAAGCTGGCTCGGCGCACGCTGTTGCGCGGCGCTGGCGTGTCGATAGGCCTTCCCTTGTTGGACGCGATGGCCGCGGCCGCGACGCCGGAACCACCGCCGGTGCGTCGGCTCGGCTTCATCATGTATCCGCTCGGCGTGGATCAGGCGCGGTGGAAGCCGAAGGGCGAGGGCGCGTCGTATGTGTTCAGCGAAGCACTGGCGCCGCTTGCGCCGCATCGCAGTAAGTTCACGGTGATCAGCGGGCTGTCGTCGGATCCGGACCGCTCGAAGGCGGGCTTTCACGATCGCGCGCTGGCGTCGTTTCTGACCGGTGTCGAGATGACGAAGGGCAAGGTGCACGTCGGCATCTCCGTCGATCAAATCGCCGCGAAGACGCTGGGCAAAGAGACGCCGTTTGCGTCGCTTGAGCTCTCGACCGAGAACAACGGCGGCGGCTCGCACGTTGGCCCGGTGTTCAAGACGGCGACAACGCCGCTGCCTTTTGAATACAACCCGCGCAAGGTTTTCGAGCGGTTGTTTGGCGAGGGCGGGCGCATCGATCCGGCGGCATCGGCGGCGCGCGACGCGGCCGATCAGAGCAGTCTCGACGCCGTGCTGGCGCGCATCGCCGAGTTGAAACGGCGGTTGGGCGCGGGCGACAAGCGAAAACTCGATGAGTATGTCGAATCGATTCGCGATGTGGAGCGGCGCATTCAAGTGGCATCGAAGAAACGTCCAGCCGAATTGCCGCCGATGACGCGACCCGCGGGCGCGCCCGATGCGTGGCCGGACCATGTGAAGCTGATGTTCGACTTACAGGTGCTGGCGCTGCAGGCCGATTTGACGCGGGTTTGGACGTTCCTTTACGCGCGCGAAGCGACGTCGATCAACTTCCCGCACTTGAACATTTCGATGGGCCATCACGAGATCTCGCACCACAACTTCGAGAAGGAAA
>VFZQ01000065.1 GCA_016871135.1 Acidobacteriota bacterium
GAGATGTTGCCGGAAAGCAGTGTGTCGCCGCGTTCCGTGTTGCGGCCGATCGTACCGAAAACACCCCGGGCCGGGGTCAATTGGGCCTTGGTAAAGCCCGGCGCGACATCGATCGCACGGCGTGCGCCCGGCCTGCGAAGCAGCGAGCCGGCGACGTCGAAAATGCGATTGTTGTTGTTGCCCAGCGGAGTGTCGACGCCTGCGTACAGCGTGTACGGACGGCCCGAGTTCGCCGTGACGATGCCTTGTACCGACCATCCGCCGAGCAGACGGTTTTTCGCCATCCACGGCAGTTCGTACGACCACGCCGTGTTGAACAGATGCCGCACGTCGAAATCCGCCGCGCCGCGATTCAATTGCCAGTTGCGTTCGTCGAGCGCCAGAATGCCGCGATCGAGATTCTGGTTCGTATTCGGAATATCGCTCACCGTATCGATGAACTTCGAGTACGTGTAGCTTGTGCGTATCATCATCCCGCGCCGCTGCCAAGTGAACGAACTCTGCGATCCGTGATAGTGGGAATTCTGTCCGGTCGCTAGCACGTTAACGACGCCGACCTTAGGGTCGGGCCGAGACGCCTGCGCCAGTCCGTCGCCGCCGTTCGGGCGATTCGTATAAGGCAGCTTGCGCGATAGCGTGCCGATGTAGCCCGCCGAAAACGTCGTCTGCGGATTGAACAGTTCGCGTTCATAGGTCAGCGTCAGATGCTGTGCGTATGGATTGCGCAGATCGCCGCTGGGATAAACCAGACCGCTCGGCAGACTCGAGGAAGCGCCTTCCAGCAGATTCGGGAAACGCGGCGCCGCGTTGGCCTGACTGATGATCAACGGCGGGTTGAATCGCGACAGTCCCGCGAACGAAAGCTCAAGCACGTTGTAGTAGATGCCGTAGCCGCCGCGCACGACGGACTTGCCGTCGCGGTCGGCGCGCCATGCGAAACCAAAACGGGGAGCGATGTTGTTCTTGTCGCTGTTGATCCGGTAGCGGTCGGCGATCAGCCCGTTGACCTCGCTCGGCACCTGGTTGTATTCATAGCGAACGCCAAGGTTTAACTGTAGACGGCGCGTCAGGTGCCAGTCGTCCTGGAAGAACGTGTTCAACTCGGTTGCGCGCAAGCCAACGAACGGCTGGCCGACGTTGCGCGTATAAGACGCCGCGCGCCCGGCGAGAAAATCGGCGACATTGTTGAATCGCAGCGAACCGTTGAACTGCGCGTTGATCACGCCATTGTTCAACTGCATGCGCCGCGCGGCGATGCCGGTCTTTAGCGTGTGCTTGCCCATCACGATCGACAAATCGTTGGTGTACTGATAGTTGTTCTGGAAAGTGCGGCGGCCGAGGAAGCTCGAAAAGCCGAGCGACGTCAAGCCGTTCACCTGCACGAAGCCGACCTGCGGCATCAGCAACACCTTTTCTTGAAACGTATCGAGCAGCTTGTACCGTGTGTAGTTGAAGCGGGCCTCGTTGACAACGTTCGATTTCGGCGTCCAGATGTGATGCAGAGAATGGCCCTGCGGCTGCGTCTGCACGTTGGCATTTTGCTGTGCCGCGCCGGACGTATTCTGGTTGTTCGAGTTGAGGTAGGTCGACCGCGAGAACAGCTTTTGCGAGTTCGAAAGGTTCATGTCGAACCGCACCAGAAACGTCTGCATGAAACCGCCTTGCGGTGCGTTGGCGCGATGCAGATTCGTGCCCGGCTGGTTCGGCTCGGGGAATCGGTCGACCAGCGGCTTCACCGCCGCCACCGCCTGCGCCCGCTGGGCGGGCAGCAGCGTTTGTATCGTCGTCGCCGAACTGACGACGCGCTTGAACCCTTCCCAGTTACCGAAGATAAAGGCCTTGTCCTTCTTGATCGCGCCGCCGGCCGATCCGCCGAAGAAGTTGAACTTCAGCGGTGGCTTCTGGTTGTCGAAAGCGTTGCGCGCGGCCATTTTGTCGTGGCGGAAATACTCATAGAAACTGCCGTGCCACTCGTTGCCGCCGCGTTTGGTGACCATCGAAATGATGGCGCCGTTTTGCCGCCCGTACTCGGCCTTGAAGTTGTGCGTCAACACCTGCATGCCTTCGATCGACTCCGATGCGATCAGTTGCTCGCTCACGCCGCGGCCCATCAACATGCCGCCTTCGATCTCGTTGTAGTCGTTCGAATCGATCAGATAGTTGTTGTTGCGATTGCGCGCGCCGGCAACCGAGAACGGCCGGTGCGCCGCCGTCGACGGCGTGACCGCCGGCGTCAAATACGCCTGATTGCGGAAGTTGCGCCCCGTGCCCCCGGCGACCATGGGCAGGTCCTGCATCAACGCCTGGCCATAGGTCTTGCCGTCTCCAGAGGCGTCGAAGTTCACCGCGCTGACGCCCTCGCTGGACACCGTGACTTCCTGTTTCGTCGATTCCGGATTCAGCGATGCTTTAATCGACTGCGCTCTTCCAACGACCAGTGTGATCCGTTCAAACGTGGTCCGCGCGAAGCCGGGCGCCGTGACCTCTACGCGGTAATCCCCCGGCGCAAGCGACGGCGCGCGGAAGACTCCGGTCTCGTCGGTCGATAACTTCAACTCGGCGTTTGTACCGAGGTTTGCAATGCGGACGTTGGCGTTTTGCACGGCGAGGCCTTGGGCGTCGATAACCGTGCCGTTTAATGAGCTGCTGATACTCTGCGCGAACGCTGCCGAAACGGCAATCGTCGCCAGAAGCAAAGATTTCTGAAACATGATTCTCCGCAAATTCGTAAACTGCGGGCGTTGAAACGCGGGCTAGGAAACGAATTGAGAGGGTGGAGGCCTTTGATACAGGCTTGGATCGACGCCCGCCGAAGTGCGGGCCTCGTTCGCCGTCACCGCAATCGGCGCGAACACGGCGATCGGCTCTGCGGTCGGCGTCATCGGACTCGGCGCGGCCGTCAACAACGGCGCGGCGTTCGAGGGTTGTCCGCAGCAGGGCAGCTTGCAATGGTTCGGCGCTTGCACCGCGGGCGTGTCGTGCATCGCCTTGCGCTTGCAGCACATCTTCGCCTTGCCGGTGCGGCAGCACTCCATGCCGACCGGAACGTCGGTGACGCCCAGCGCGAGCATCGGCATGGCTTGCACAAAAAGGAACAACGCCAGCATCCAAAGGCTGGTGAAGCGCCGCTTTGTGAAAGAGAACGACACGGAGACACAGTTATGGTAGCAGAGTTAGAAACCCAGCTGAGTCTCGACATGCTCCTTGACCATTGTCAAAGGGGGGCAGACATCTTAACCAGGCATTCCCCTCCACCAGGATTTGGCGCCGCGCCGGCGCGCGCGTGGACCGCGGGTTGCTCTGCGGTTAACGAATCATGTGTTTCCTGCGTCACGCAAATAGTAGTCGCAGCATCTACAAGAATAGAGATTAAGCAGCAGATCGCCTTTCGGTGTGATCATAGCAAGCGCAGAAGAGACTGCCCGTACGCATCCCCCAACGCCTCAATCCGCGCCCGCAAACGCCGCCGGTGATCGGACAACACAGGGGCGAATTTCGGATTTGTCGCGAGATTTAGAGTCTCGCCCGGGTCCTTCTCCATGTCGATCAGCATCTCGCGCGGCGCATCGCCGGCGAACAGCGAATACTTGTAACGGCGGCTGCGCACTGTTCTCGAATCGACGCATTCAATGACCACATCCTCGCGCCAGTCCTTGGCTCGGCCCTGTTCCACCAGCGGACGGACACTCCGGCCCGGTAACCCCTCGGGAGGCGTTATCCCGGCATAATCACAAAGCGTCGGCAGCAGATCCACGCAGGATGAAATCAGATGCCGCTTGTCCACGCGGCCCGCCCGTGTGTGTCCGGGCCACGAGACGATAAACGGCACTCGCGCCGATTCTTCGTACGGCAAGCTCTTATGTTCGAAGCCGTGGGCGGAGTCCATGTCCCCGTGGTCGCTCGAAAAGACGACCACCGTGTCACGGTCGAGCCCCGTTTCGCGCAACGCCGTCAAGACCTTCCCGATCTCGGCATCCACCCGTTCGGTGAGCCGGCAATAGGCCCATCGATGCATGCGCCAATCTTCGGCGCTCCAATGTTTGCGCACGTAGCCGCGGAAACTGCCGTAGCGCCCGAGCGCCGCGGGTTCTTCACTGGTGGGCGGGTGGTTGGCGGGCAGCGGCGGACAATGGTGCGCGAAGAAATCGCCGCGCTCGACTCCCGGTGGCGTCCGCAACGCCTCCGCCATGCACTCGCGCTCTACCTTTGAATTGGGATGCATTCCCGGTAGATTGTTGGCCTTGGTGTAGGCGTCGATGGCCATGTAGCAGATGTCGTGCGGGTTGATGAACGAGGCCACCATTAGAAACGGCTGCGTCTGTTTCTCGCGCAAAAACGACGCGCAGCGCTCTGCCAGCGCGTCGCGTTCGTTTTCGGCTAAATATTCAAACCCGATGCTTGCCGGTGTCATCGGTTTCGGCCAATGCGTTTTACCGCCGAACACTGTCCGATAGCCCGCCCGCCGGAAGACGTGCCCCATCGCCTGTGGCAACGCGCTCTCTGGCACATTCGCCGCTCCGTTGGTGCGCATGTCGAAGTGGCTGGGGAATCGTCCGGTCATCATCGACGTGCGCGCGGGCATGCACACTGGATTCGACGAATACGCCAGATCGAAACGAACTCCGGCGGCCGCCAAGCTATCCATGTTTGGTGTCTTTAGCCACCGGTTGCCCATGCAACTCATCATGTTCCAGTGCTGCTGGTCCGTCATGATGTAGAGAATGTTTGGGCGCGCTGGCGCGGCGGGCAACGCGGGTGCGCCAAGTGCAGCCGAGGCCGCGGTGCGAAGGAAGCGGCGTCGGCCTCCGGAAGTGCTGTCGGGCATCGGAACAGTTATATCGCAGTCCGCACCGCCTGAAACTCTGCTATGTTCTCGCTATGGATTTCACACGCCGCCAGTTTGCCGCCGCGGCCGCGCTCTTCGCCGCGCCAGGCCGCGCGGTCCGCCTCGGCGGGCCGATTTTCCTCAAGTCCGATGACCCCGCCGCGCTTGCCCGCGAACACAAGCGCCTGGGCTATGCCGCCGCATACTGCCCCGCCGCCGATGTGAAAAACACCGCGCGCGTCAGCGCCATCGAAGCCGCCTTCAAAGCCGAAAACGTCGTCATCGCCGAAGTCGGCGCGTGGAAGAATCTGCTCGATCCCGATGCCGCCAAACGCAAGGAGAACTTCGACTACGTCGTCTCGCGCATGGCCCTCGCCGAAGCCGTCGGCGCGCGCTGTTGCGTGGACATCGCCGGCTCGTTCAACGACAAAGTCTGGTACGGCCCGCACAAGGAAAACTTCACGCCCCGTTTCTTCGACGCCACGGTCGAAAACGCCCGCAAGATCATCGATGCCGTGAAACCCCGCCGCGCCAAATTCGCCTTCGAAATCATGGGCTGGTGCATGCCCGAAACCGCCGACCGCTACGTGCAACTCATCAAGGCCATCGACCGCCCGGCCTTCGCCGCGCACGTCGACGTCTGCAACGCCATCAACTCGCCGGAAAAATTCTACTCGAACGCCGCTGTGACCGATGAGATCTTCCGCAAACTCGGCAAGTGGATCGTCTCCTGCCACGCGAAGGACCTGCAGTGGATCCCCGAAATGAACGTGCATTTCGTCGAGGTGATTCCGGGCCGGGGCGAGATCGACTACCGCCCCTACCTACGCGGCATCGCCGGATTGGGTCACGAAGCGCCGCTCATGCTGGAGCACTTGAAGACCGCCGAAGAGTACAACGAGGGCGCCGCCTACATTCGAAAGATCGGCGCGCAGGCCGGAGTGTCGTTTGCTTAGACGCGCCCTCATGCTCGCCGCCGCGTTGCGCCGCAAGGCCCGTGTGGTCTTCGTCACCGGCGACGACGAGTATCGCAGCGAGTACTCCATGCCCGCGCTCGCGCGCCTTCTCGAAACGCATCACAAGCTGAAGTGCACGGTCTGCTATGCGCGGCCCACGCCGCAGTCGAATGCCAATATCGAAGGCCTCGACGCGCTCAAGGACGCCGACCTGATGGTGCTCTTTCTGCGTTGGCGTGCGCTGCCCGAGGCGCAACTGGAGCCGATCCTTCAACACGTCGCGCAAGGCAAACCTACCGCCGGATTCCGCACGTCGACGCATTCGTTCAACTATCCGAAAGATCACCCGCGCTTTGCCGAGAACGACGGCTTCCCGTTGCGTGTCTTCGGCGCAAAGTGGACGCGCCATCACGGCCACACATCGACCACCGCGACGACAAAAGCGGAAAACCACCCCATCCTCAACGGCGTCGATCCCAACATGACGGTGCCGAGTTGGCTCTACACCGTCAATCCGCTGCAGGGCGACATCACACCGCTTCTCATCGGCCGTGCCATCAACCCGGAGCGCAATCGCGACGACGGCCCGCAGCCGGTCGCCTGGACAAAGAAGCCCAACGTATTTTTCACGACGCTCGGCCATCCGGATGATTTCAAGAACGAATCGTTCCGCAGGCTTGCCATCAACGGAATGCTCTGGACACTCGGCCGATCCATCCCACGCAGCGGTGCTCGCGCCGATTTCGCCGGCGCCTACGACCCGCCGCCTTCAGGAATTCCGCCTAAGCCGCGCGGTTGATATGAATCGCTACGATGCGTGAGGTCGTCACGCGTTTGCCGCCCGTCGGAAACGTGAACCGCAGTTCCGGCGCCAGATAGCCCTCGCGAAAAACGCGCGATGGATAGGTCGAGCCGATTCCCCGCACCAGCACCGGTTCGGGGCAATACTCCGGATGCCCGCAAATAATCGACTCGCCGTTACCCTGCGTCGTGACCGTGTATGTGTTGTTCTTCGTTTCGACCGAAATCACCGTGCCGGCCGGCAGCGAGTCCAGCAGCACGCCGCCCGTCGCGTCGGTTTCCGGAAGCGCTCCGCCGTCAAACCCATAGGTGGAGAGTTCGCTCGGACGTATAATCGCGGTATCGTTCATCGAATGCCTTCATTGTACTAGTGCGCAAACCGAAGGCGAAACAGCTCAGCCTAATTCTTCTGTTTCCGTTCAATCGATGCGATGCGCGATGTCGACACGCGTTTCCCGTCGGTCGGGAATGAAAACCGCATTTCCGGTGCGAGATACCCCTCGCGGAACAAACCGCTAAGGTAGCTGGCGCCGACGCCTTTCAGGGTCACCGGCTCCGGGCAGTACTCGGGGTGGCCCCAAACGGTCGCCTCGCCGCCTTCCCGCGGAATGACGGTGTAGGTGTGATTCTTGGTTTTCACTTCAAGAATCGTACCCGGACGCAGCGTGTCAAGTTCGATGCCGCCGTCGGGGTCGAGTTTCAGGAACGATCCGCTAACGATCCCGCTGTTAGCGAATTCGTTGGAGCGAAGGATGGCGGAGTCGTTCATATTTGTATCCCCACCATATAAGGCGAGAACGGCGGGTGAGAGGTTTCACTTTTCCGTGGTGGGCATGCATTCGCAACGACGCGTCGAGCGGGCGCCGAACCGGCATCCGGTCCAGGTGGAGGCTTTGACCAGTGCTGTTCCTTCAATAAATTTCGCCTTTTCAATGACTTCGGTGCTATCGTTCGGTTCGATGCCATAGTCCGCCGCGATCCTCGGATGATGCAACGACGCCAACACCTCGGCTTCCCGTTGAAACCGCGCCTCCCGCCCGCGTCCGGCGGGCCGAGAATCTCACACGCGCCGAGTCGCGTGCCTCGGGCGAGCTGCATTTCGTTCGTCCAATTCCACACCTTCGCGCTCAGGTAAGCCGCGTCAATCCAACCGCCACCCGCAGCGCCGCGTCAATCCGCTCCAACGTCGCCGCGCCGACCGCGCCATATCGCCCCGTAATGCGCCGCTGGTCGAGCGACCGCAGATGCATCAGCAGTACCTTCGACCGCTCCGGCAGTCCGCTCTCGGCCGGCTCCAGTAGCGCCTCGAACGGATAGATCTTCTCCGTCTTGCGCGACGTGATCGCGGCCACCAGCACAACCGGGCTGTGCCGGTTGATGAAATCCGGCGACACCACCAGTCCTAGCCGCTCGCCACCCTCAACCGGGTCGAGCCGCACGCGTACGATTTCCCCCCGCCGCAGCGGCCTATCGGATGTCACGCCAGACCTCGTCTGCCGCCCCTTCCCACTCCCGGTCGATGCTCTCGTACTCAGACCGCATCTCCGCGCAGCCTTCCACGATCAACTGGCGCATCTCTTCCCGTTCCCGTTCGGCGAGCCATTCTTCGATGATCCTCGCCAGCGATTGACTGCGTTCACCCGGTGCCAAACGCTCTTCGAATCGCCGGACCAATTCGGGAGGCAGAGTGTACGTCCGTTTCTCCAGTCGCATGATGCTACCAAATTACCATACCAAAGATATGGCCGGTTGCGTAGCGGCCCCGGCCCCGCCTGCGCGATAATCGACTAATGCCGCGCGCGCTTCAGGCCCTCCTCCTCGCCTACACGTGCGCCCTCGCCCAAGAGCCCAAACGCGCCGACCTCAACCTCCTCGCCAAGACCGACACCGAGTCCGGCGAAAGCCGCCGCAACGAAAACGTCCAGTTCAATCTCATCGACAACAACGCCGTCAAGGAACTGAACATCCGCCTCGGTACCTCTGCCACCTTGTTCGACGAATTCCGCGCCGATCGCGCCTACTTCGGCTCCGAATTTGGCAACAAGCCCGTCAGCCCCATCCACATCGCGCCCGCCAAAGCGTCGTCTTTCCACGGGTCGATTTTCGAGACCCACGGCAACAGCGTCTTTAACGCCCGCTCGTTCTTCACCGTCGGCGGACTCCCCGCCGCGCACGACAACAACTACGGTGCCGCGGCTTCTTCGAAACTCTGGCGCGGGGCCTTCGGATCCGCCGACGCCGGCCAGCAAAAACTCCGAGGCAACGTCAACGGCAACGTGCTCGTGCCACTCCCTTCCGAACGCACCCCGCGCGCAACCGACCCCGCCGCCCGCCAACTCATTCAGCGCTACCTCGACGCCTTCCCCAAACAACTCCCCAACCGCACCGATATCAGCGACCGCGCCCTCAACACCAACTCCCCGCAATACGTCAACGACGACAACGCCGGCGCGCGCCTCGATCAAACCGCCGGCCGCTTCGGCGTCGTCGGCTTTAAGTACCAATTCACCGCCCAAAACGTCGACGCCTTCCAGTTCGTCGCCGGCCAAAACCCCGACACCACCACCCGCGCCCACACCGCCCAAATCACCTGGAACTTCGAGCGCCGCTCCGGCGAGATCTGGACGACAACGGCCATGTTCGATCGCGTCGGTTCGCTGCTTGTCCCCGAACCCAACGCCGTCGGCCCGCAAGTCAGCTTCGCCAACGTAATCACTACCCTCGGACCCGGTTCCAACATCCCAATCGACCGCGCCCAAAACCGCTTCCGCTACGCCGCCGCCGTGAAGAAGAACTCCTGGTACGCCGGCGTCGATTGGAACCGCCGCCAGTTGAACGGAACGGAAGCTTCCTCGGTGCGCGGCAATCTCTACTTCCGCAATGACTTCGGCCGCACCGCCATGCAGAACTTCCTGCTCGGCCTTCCCAGCCGATTCTCCGGCGCCGCCGGAAACATCCATCGCGGCTTCCGCAATAACGACATCGCCTTCCACGCCGGCCGAACCCACCGCGTCAACCAGCGCCTGACCCTGAACTACGGCCTTCGCTACGAAATCGTCACGCGCCCTTTCGAAGTCAACCATCTCAACGACGTCCCCTACGATTGCGACTGCAACAACCTCGCTCCGCGCTTCGGTTTCGCGCTGCGAACGGCGGGCGGCGTCCTCCGCGCCGCCTACGGCGTCCACTTCGGCGAGATCTTCCCCGTAACGCTTTCGCAGACCCGCTACAACCCGCCGCTCAACACGAAATTCGAACTCCAAGCGCCGGGCTTGTTCGACGGCTTCGCTCGCCTCTACGTCCCCGGCGACCCCACCGCGCGCAGCACCTTCCTCGAAATCGCATCCGACCTCGCCACGCCGTACAGCCATCTCTACAACTTGACCTTCGAACGCCCACTTCCGCGCGGTTGGCGCTTGCAGACCGGTTATGTCGGCAGCCGGTCGCACAAGCTGATGATGTTGCAGTACAACAACCGCGCCGTGCCTGTCGCCGACCCCACGAGGAACATCACCGCCACCATCAACGATCGCCGTCCCGACAAACGCTTCTACGATCTCCGCAAGACCGTCAACGGCTCGCACGGCTACTTCGACGCCGCCCGCATTTCGCTCGTTCTCCCCCGTTGGCGCGGCCTCAATCTCGAAACCGCCTACTGGTTTTCAAAGGCCATCGATACCGGCGCGGCCTACACCAACACCGCCACCGGCGACGACGGCCGCCAAAGCCAATCGCAAACGGAAACGAATATATGGGACGACACCAAGGGTGTCAGTTCGTTCGATCAAAAACACGCCTTCCTCGCCAGAGGCAGCTACGCCGCCCCCAAGCGCCTCGGCCAGTGGGAATTGAGCGGCGTGTGGCTGGTGAAAACCGGAACGCCGTTCAGTATCGTGACCGGCAGCGACGCCCCCGGCTTCGGCAACGTCGACGGCGACTCCGGCGACCGCCCCAACATCATCGACCCATCCATCCTCGGCCGATCAATCGGCCACCCCGATACGTCGCGCCGACGCCTCCCGCGCGCCGCCTTCGGCTTCATCGGACCGACCGACCGCAGAGGCAACATCGGCATGAATACATTCCGCAAAGCCGGCATCGCCAACGTCAACGCGGCGCTGGCAAGAACCTTCACCGTCAAAGCCGACAAGAAACTGCTCCTCCGCGCCGAATCGATCAACTTCTTCAACACCCCCCAATTCGCCGAACCCTGGCGCGAAGTGTCGTCGCCGAACTTCGGCGCTATCACCAACACGCTTAACGACGGACGGTCGTTCCGTTTCCTGGCGCGGTTTCAGTTCTAACGGACCCTCTTCAATTGTTCATGGCGCCGCCAGGGAGCGAGAGCACGGCCGAAGCCGCCCCCCATGCGAAACTACCCCCATGCTCTCCCGCCGCCACTTCCTCGCTAGCCTCACCCTCCTAGCCAAGCCCCCGCAGCCCAACCTCGTCATCTTCCTCTCCGACGACCACGGCCTCCTCGACTCCTCCGTCTACGGCGCCAAAGACGCCGCCACTCCCAACACCCAGCGCCTCGCCAATGAGGGCATGGTCTTCACCCAAGCCTTCGTCGCCTCGCCCAGTTGCGCCCCCAGCCGCGCCGCGCTCCTCACCGCCCTCTACCCCGCTCGCAACGGCGCCGAAGCCAACCACACCCGCCCCCGCGCCGACCTCCGCAAGCTCCCCTCCTTCCTCAAGGAACTCGGCTACGAAACCGCCGCCTTCGGCAAAGTCTCCCACTATCGCTACACCGCCGACTACGGCTTCGACACCTTCGCGCACGACACCTTCCACGACCCCGAAGCCGTCTCCTCCGCCCTCGACTTCCTCGCCAAACGCAACTCGTCAAAACCCCTCGCCCTCTTCGTCGGTTCCAACTGGCCGCACGTCCCCTGGCCAACCAAGCACGCCGACTACCCCAACCTCACCCTGCCCGCCAAGTCTGTCCCCACCGCCGAAACCCGCGAAGCCCGCGCCCAATACCTCGCCGCCATCTCCAACATGGACAACGAGCTCGGCAAAGTCTACGACGCCGTGAAAGCCAAGTTCGGCGACAACATGGTCTTCCTCCATACCAGCGACCACGGCGCGCAATGGCCCTTCGGCAAGTGGAACCTCTATGACACCGGCATCCGCACGCCGCTGATTGTCTCCTGGCCCGGCGTCATCCGCGCCGGCCAGCGCACCAACGCCATGGTCCAGTGGATCGACATCCTCCCCACTCTGGTCGATCTGGCGGGCGGCCCCGCTCCCCAAGGTCTCGACGGCCGCTCCTTCGCCCCCGTTCTACGAGGCCGCACCAAACACCATCGCCGCGAAATCCTCACCACGCACAGCGGCGACGGCGATTGGAACGTCTTCCCCATCCGCGCCGTCCGCACGCCCGAATGGAAGTACATCCGCAACCTGCACTCCGAGCTCCAGCACTCCACCCACACCAATCGCGACAGCACCGCCGCCGGTTACAAATACTGGCAATCCTGGGAACGCGCCGCCGAATCCGACCCCAAGGCCCGCGCGCTCGTCGAAGCCTTCAAACGCCGCCCCGCCGAAGAACTCTACGATCTCCGCAAGGATCCCGACGAACTCGTCAACCTCGCCGCCGATCCCCGCCACGCCCGCACACTCGCGCAACTGAAAGCCCGTCTCGACGCCTGGATGAAGGAAACCGGCGACGCCCAAAAACTCTTCGGCAAACCCCTTCCCCGCGACGCCGAAGCCCGCCCGCTCCGCTAGTATCAGCCACTGGCGGAACAACGGCAATATATAATCGAAGTCCCGTGCGCCTCCTCGCTCTCGCTCTCGCCTCCATGATTCATCTGGCGGCCGCCGAAACCGTCGCCCTCTGGCTCTTCGACGAGCAGCGCGAAACGTTCCCCAGCTCACTTCTCAACGACGCCGCCACAGGCCAAAACATCCTTGTACTCGGCCGCGGCGGGCAACTCGTCGCGGGCCGCTTCGGCAACGCGCTCGAACCCCACAACTTGAAATCCGGTGCCACCAGCGTGCCCCGTAAGGAGCTCCTCCACAACCTCCGCGTGTTCCTCGAAACCGGCGCCATCGTCTTCGCCGACGGCCTCCGCCACCGCGAGCGCCTCATCCGCGAATGCTCCGGCGTCAAAGCCTCGGGAACAACAGTCGACCACGACGACCTCGTCGTCGCCGTCGCCCTCGCCG
>VFZQ01000066.1 GCA_016871135.1 Acidobacteriota bacterium
AGCGTGCCTGTGAGATATGCGGGCTAGCCTCGCGTCCGTTTGGGCCGATGCGAGCGCGATGGCCGATACGCTCCGATTCGTTTCGGCGAGCGACTTGTTGGTTTCGGTCATCGCCTCCGCCAGCTTGGCGAAGTTTTGTTCCAGGTTGTAATGGGATTCAACCAGCCGACCCATAACAAGGTCGACATGAGCCATGCGGGCGGTCGACGCCGCCTGCTGCTCAAGAATGAAGTCCATTGTCTCTTGAACGTCCATGGGATTCGACTACAGTGTAGCGCTACTCGTTCCCTTGCGCGCTTAGCTCCTTCACTAAGCTCGAAACATACGACTTCGCATCGCCAAACAGCATCAGCGTTTTGTCCATGTAATAGAGTTCGTTGTCGATGCCCGCAAACCCCGCCGCCATGCCGCGTTTGATGATCATGACGGTCCGCGCGTTGTCGACTTCGAGAATCGGCATGCCCGCGATCGGGCTAGCCGGATCGTTTTTCGCCGCCGGGTTCACAACGTCGTTGGCGCCAATCACA
The DNA here is from genome assembly GCA_016871135.1 of Acidobacteriota bacterium. Taxonomy (GTDB): domain Bacteria; phylum Acidobacteriota; class Terriglobia; order Bryobacterales; family Bryobacteraceae. Next base: position 528 of record VFZQ01000066.1, read on the forward strand.
AGCGCCACGTCGCACATCGGGAAGTCGCCGTTGATCTCTTCCATTTCGACCAGCTTGTCGTACGGAATGTCGGCTTCGGCCAGCAACACGTTCATGTGCCCTGGCATGCGGCCGGCGACCGGGTGAATCGCAAACCGCACTTCGACGCCGCGTTTGGTGAGGATGTCGTGCATCTCGCGAATCTTGTGCTGCGCCTGCGCGACGGCGAGTCCGTAACCGGGAATGATGATTACGGAGCGAGCGGCGTCGAGAATCGACGCTGCTTCTTCCGGTGACGCCGAGCGCACGGGCCGCTGTTCCGCCGAACCTGCCGCGGATTGCTGCAGCGCGCCGAATCCGCCAAACAACACGTTGGTGAACGACCGGTTCATCGCACGGCACATGATGATCGAGAGAATGAAGCCCGACGAGCCGTCGAGCGCGCCGGCGACGATCAGCAACTTGTTGTCAAACGCGAATCCCATCGCGCAAGCGGAAAGGCCGGCGTAGGAGTTGAGCAGCGCGATCACGGTCGGCATATCCGCGCCGCCGATCGGGAGGATCAGCAAGATACCGAACAGCAGAGACGCTCCGACGAAGTAGGGGAAGATCGACATCGGATCGGCCGACTGGTTCATCAGCACGCCGAGGCAAATCGCGCCCGCGAGGACGCTGAGGTTGAAGTAGTTCTGCCCTCGATAGGTCATCGGGCGGCCTGGCAATAGCTCTTGCAGTTTGCCGAATGCGATCAAGCTCGCGGTGAATGTCATGTAGCCGAGCAGCATCTCGACCGTCAGAGCGGCCATCGCGAATCCGCTGGGATGCGCTTCGAGCAACTCCGCGGTGCCGATCAATGCCGCGGCCAGCGCACCGAACGCCTGCGCGATCGCGGTTCGCTGGGGCACGGCGGTCATCGGCATCTTGAGCGCCAGCGGTGCGCCAATCGCAGCGCCAATTAGGAACGCGAGCGCGATCCAGTGATACTCGACGACTTCAAAGCGCAGCAACGTGCCGACAACGGCCAGCAGCATCGCGGTCTCACCCGCGCGCACGCCGCGCCGCGCCGTCGAAGGCGAACTCATCCACTTCAGCGCGAGAATATACAGCGCCGCCGCGAACAGATAGAAGATCGGGTAGATGACGTTCTGCATTACTCGTCCCTCTTCTTAAACATCTTCAGCGTGCGGTCGGTAATCAGATACCCGCCGACGGCGTTGATGGTCGAAGCGGTTACCGCAATGCAGCCCAATACCTTCGCCAGCGTCGATGCGTCCTTATGTCCAGCGACCAGAATCGCGCCAACAACGGCGACTGACGAGATCGCGTTGGTCAGCGACATTAACGGCGTATGCAGCAGCGGAGACACGCGGCGAATCAGCTCAAAGCCGAGAAACGCCGCGAGCAAGAATATCCACAAACCGATTTCGTAAACGTGCATGACTATCCCTCCACCAGAACCGGAGCGAGCAGCGCGGCGACGCGCGGATGCACGGCTGCGCCTTCGTGTGTGACCAGCGTTTCCCGCGTGATTTCGTCAGTCAGATTGAGCGAAATCACACCCTTCGGCGCCAGATGCTCGAGCAGCGTCGCCACGTTCTTCGCGTACATTTGGCTGGCGTGATACGCCGATTCCGACGGCAGATTCGTGATGCCCAAAATCGACACGCCCGCTTCTACGACCGTTTCACCGGCGCGCGTCAACTCGCAGTTGCCGCCGCGTTCGGCCGCCATGTCGACGATGACCGCGCCCGGATGCATCGCGCGCACCATCTCGGCTGTGATTAGAACCGGCGCCTTGCGGCCCGGCACCGCGGCGGTTGTAATGACCACGTCCTGCTCGCGCAAGACCTTCGTCAACAACTCGCGCTGCTTGCGATAGAACTCTTCATCCATCGCCTTGGCGTAACCGCCTGAGCCCTCCGCGGCCGTCGTTTCGATTTCCAGCGCGATGAACTTCGCGCCCACGCTTTCGGCCTGCTCGCGCGCGGCGGCGCGCACGTCGTACGCGCTGCACACCGCACCCAAGCGCTTCGCCGTCGCCAACGCCTGCAGGCCCGCAACGCCAACGCCGAGCACAAAGACTTTCGCGGGCGCGATCGTTCCCGCGGCAGTGGTCAACATCGGAAACATCCGCGCCGACGCCTGCGCGCCGGCGAGCACGGCGCGATATCCAGCGACGGTCGCCATCGACGACAACGCGTCCATCGCCTGCGCTCGCGTGATGCGCGGAATCAACTCCATCGCAAATAGCGTGACGCCAGCCTTGGCCATCGTCGAAACTTGATCCAGCGCGGTGAGCGGTTCCGACATGCCGATGACGATCTGACCCTTTCGCAGCAACCCGCTGTCGGCCTCGCCCGCGTCGGGATTCGCACCCAGCGTGCGCACTTGTAGAATCACATCAGCCTGCGCAAATACTTCCGCGCGAGAGACGAGCTTCGCGCCCTTTGCCTCGTATTCGGAATCGGAAAATCCGGCGGCGTCCCCGGCGCCTTGTTCAACCACGAGCTTCATGCCGGCCTTCGTCAACCGGTCAAAACCGCTAGGAGTCATAGCGACACGGCGCTCAGAAGGAAAAGTTTCCTTGGGCACTCCGACGATAACGTTCACGTGGGTAACAACCCTCCCTTAAATAGGCTGTCGACTGATCGGGATTACCTCATTGTACATGCGCGGGTAGCTCAAAATTTCTGGCGGCCCGTGATGCCGCGCCCCTCGCGAATCGTCACCAGCGCGTCCGCCGTGACTTTCGCGAACAATTCTTTCTTGCCGGTGGGCCAACGCACTTCAACGTCGACAACGCTCGCCGCACCCAGTCCGAAGTGCAAGCGCCAGTCGTTCACCGAGTAAAAACTCGCCTGGCTCAGGACTTCCTGCGACTGTTTTTTCCCGCCGTAGCTTACGGTGACACGCGCCCCAATCGCCGAGCGGTTCGAAACCGTGCCTTCGAGCTTCACCTTCAGCCAGTGCCGGCCGGGCGCGTTCAGATCGTTCCGCAGCAGCGAAGGCGGCGCGTCCATGTTCCAGATGAGAATGTCGACATCGCCGTCGTTGTCGAAGTCGCCAAACGCGCAGCCGCGGCTCGATTGCACTTCGTCGATTTCGCCGAGCAGTTCCTCGAACACACCGCCCCCCAGATTCCGGAAGATGACGCGCGGCGTCTTGTAGGGATATCGCTCGAGCTTCTTTTCGACCTCCGGATAGACGTTGCCGGTGACGAAGAAAATATCGGGTAGACCGTCGTTATCGAGATCGGTCATGCCCGCGCCCCAGCCGATGAAGCGCGTCTCGACGGCGATGCCGCTCCGAATCGTCATGTCCTGAAAGTTACCCTTGCCGTCATTGCGGTAGAGCACGTTCGTATCGTCAGCGAAGTGCGTTTTGAAAACGTCGAGGTTGCCGTCGAGGTCGTAGTCGCCCACGCCGATGCCCATGCCGGCTTGCTCCATGCCATCTTCGTTGAGCGCCACGCCGCTTTCCAGGCCGATCTCGCTAAACGTGCCGTCGTGGTTGTTCTTAAAGAGAAACGAGGGCGTTGAATCGCACGCGACGTAGATGTCGGGCCAACCGTCGTTGTCGAAGTCGGCGGCAACGGCGGTCATGCCGTAGGAGCCCTTCGCCTTCGCCACTCCCGACCTCTCCGATACATCGGTGAACGTGCCGTCGCCGTTGTTGCGGTAGAGCGAATGACTGCCCGGCGGCAGCCCGAGCGGTCCACAGTTCACCGGGATCCCCTTCCAGTTGCAGAACGAATTCTGTCCCGGCTTGGGAACCTTGTCGGGATCGAAGTCGACGTAGTTGGAGACGAACAGATCGAGCTTGCCATCGCGGTCGTAGTCGAGAAACGTGCAGCCAGCGCCCCACCGCCGCTTTGGATCGATCAGGCCCGCTTTTGCCGTCACGTCGCTGAACGTGCCGTCGCCGTTGTTTTTGTATAGAACATTCTGGCCCCAATACGTTACAAATAAATCCGTATGTCCATCGTTGTCGAAATCACCCGCGCAGACCGCCGAAGCCCAGCCCTGCTTGAACAATCCCGCCTTCCGCGTCACGTCGGTGAACGTACCGTCGCGGTTGTTCTTGTACAGCCGGTTTGACGCATCCGCCGGCGCGCCGCTGAAGCGCGTGCCGTTCAGCACAAAGATGTCGAGCCAGCCGTCGTTGTCGTAGTCGATGAATGCAACGCCACAGCCTATCGTTTCGAGGATGTACTGCTTCTCGGTGACGCCGCCATAAATCGCCGGATCCTTCAACCCCGCCGCCGCCGATACATTGACGAACTTCGCCGGAAACGGACGGCCGGACGGTTTGCCGCGCGGCATTGCCTTCGCCACACGGCTCGCCACGCCTTGCGCATCCGCGATTCCGCTCGCGGCCAACAGCGCGATCAATTCCCGCCGTGTCATCTCTTCTGTTCTACCATTCCAGGTATGCGCCGCCGCGATCTTTTGCAAGCCGCACTCGCTCTCGAAAATAGGAAGCCTGGCACGCCGGAATGGCAGCTGACCAAAGTCTGGCCGAACAAAGCGAAGGGCCATCGCTCGGCGCTGGTGGAAGGCTACGCGTCGCACCAGAGTGTCGAAGCCGGCCAGACTCTTCAGATTTTCGTCTCGACGAATCCGGTCCGCCGCGTGACGATCGACATCTTCCGCATGGGCTACTACGGCGGCTCCGGCGCGCGGCACATGAAGCAACTTGGGCCACTGGCGACCGTGACGCAGCCCGAGCCTCCGGTCGGCCCGAAGCGGCTGCGCGAGTGCGAGTGGCAGCCAACAGCGTCATTGAGGATTCCGAGCGACTGGCCGTCGGGCGTCTATCTCGGCAAGCTGACCTGTGTGCCCGAAGCCAAACACGAGCACAACTGGCAGAGCTACATCATCTTCATCGTTCGCGACCGGCGCAAAGCCGGCGTGTTGTTCCAATGCAGCGACAACACATGGGCCGCCTACAACAAGTGGCCCGACGACTATTCGATGTACACCGATCCGCGCCACTCCTGGGCGCCTAGCGTTGCCGCGTCGTTCGATCGCCCATACTGCAAGTACGCGCAGATCTACGATCACCCTTTGTCGATTGGCTCCGGCGAGTTTCTGCTCTGGGAGTATCCGCTCTGCTACTGGCTCGAAGCGAACGGCTACGACGTGACCTACACGTCGAATTCGGACATGATGGATGTTGCGCAGTTCGAGCGCGCGAAGGTTTTCTTGAGCGTCGGCCATGATGAGTACTGGGACATTCGCCAGTACAACGCGGCTCTGGAGTCAGTGAAACGCGGTGTGACGCATCTCTACTTGAGCGGCAACTCCGTCATGGGTCTGACGCCGTTTCAAGCCGCCAAAGACGGGCGTCCGAATCGTATCATCAGCCGCGAGGGCGTCTACGGCGGAATGTACGGCGGACTCGATCAGTTCTTCAAACATCCGTTCCCGCAAGAGGGGCCGAAAGCGAATTTGCTGATGGGCGCGCACTCGGTTTATCCGTTCAACGGCGGCGGCGATTGGATCGTGACGAAACCCGACCACTGGGTGTTTGCCGGCACCGGCATGAAGAAGGGCGATCACATCGACGGACTTGTCGGTTGGGAGTTCCACGGCGATCCTGCGCCGATTCCGGGCCTCGAAATTCTGGCCGAGGGCGATGCGCTGTCCGGCGGCACGAAGCCGTCGCACTGGACGGCGACGATCTACCCTGGCCCAAAGAAGAACTTCGTCTTCAATGCCGCCACGATCTGGTGGGCGCAAGGTCTGTCGTCGCCGCCAGGCCACATCCTGCCGTGGTCACATTGGGTGCGTCCAACCGGCCCCGACGCGCGGGTGCAACGCATCACCACCAACCTTCTGAAACGCGCGTTACTGGGGTAGCCTGCAAACCGACGCGATTTGCTGCATTATAGAGTCAGCCATGGATCTCGACACTAAGCTCGACTTCTACGTTCCGCATCCCAACTTCGACGATGGGATCAACAGCGCCATCTGCCAGTCGGAGATCAATGGCGGCGTGCACCTGAATCAGTTGTTGATCGGCTCAGTGCTTGAGGTGCAGACGTGCAACCACCTTTACCGAATTGAATACGAAGGCGACAACGAAATCACTATTTCGGGGCATCCGACGTACTGCCCGGATCCGGTACGCGTTCATCTGGCGGGTTCGACCTGGGGCACGCCTCTTATCAAGACGCGTTTCATTGGCCACGATATGTTGATGGAGTTTATTCACCCGGAATTCGGCGTAATCCGCACGTCCCCGGTGCGCGAGATTCGCGAGAGGTTAGACCTGCAGCGGCCGAATCCCTTCTTTAATAATTTCCTCAGCCCGCGGACCGACTCGGGAAACTAGCGTCGTTTCGTAGCCGCCCTGTTCGTAGGACTCGGCGGTGCCGATGTACATCGGGCCGTAGTCGCCGTAGGCCGCCATCGCGGTGCCGGCGTGAAGCTGATACTCGACGAACAACTCGCCGGGCATGTGGATGACCCGCGCGCCGCCGATCGTCAACGCGGAGAGATTGATCTTGCGGCCGGCTTTTGTCAGACGATAAAACGCAAGATACCTGGCGTTGTTGCGCGCCAACTTCGGGTCTTTTTCGACCTTCGTGATATCGGCCTCGGTGAAGCCTGGGCCTTCGCGCAGGGGCATCGACACGGGCGACACCGCCCAATGCAAGCCGTCGTAAGCAACACGCTCTTCACTTGCCTTCGATCGCGCCATTCCATCGGCCAGCCGCCCTGCCAGTACCGCGCGGTTTTCGACGGCGCCGTCGTTGTATCGCCCGGCGCCGATATTACCCGCCGCGCCGGTGAAGTGAATCTGAAATGTGTCGGTCTGCTTGTCCCGCGCCATGCCGATGAAGTCGGCCGAGACGACCGATTTCCCGTAGTAGCTCATCGGGTGTGTGGCGTAGTAGCTGAGCGTGGCGACGCGGCGTTCGCCGTTGTAGAAGCTGAGCGAACGCAGCAGCGGATCGATCACGCCCTCCGGCGCCGCGCAGTGCGGCGAGTTGCGGCACGCTGTCATGCGGCCGAAGGCCACCTTGCCGTCGGGGCCAAGTATGCGGCGATTCGACGCGATGCTGTCGACCTTGGCCGAGGCAATGCCAACATGGCTGATCGCTACCGGCTTCGCACGCTTCACCGCGGCGGCCACGCGCTGGACGGTCGCGGCAGCGAACGCTTCGTCGTAGAGCGAGAGGCCGTTGGGCAGCAGCGCATGCGCGGTGAGGTCGTCGCCCGGCGCGTCATGCTGATGAACCGTGTGCACGCTGACACGATCGGGCGTTGTCCCGGCGGCTTTTGCGAGGGCAGTGTGCCACCGATCCCGGCTGCCATTGCCGATGCCGAGCCAGTCGACGGCGCAGAGCACGACAGGGCTGTCGCCCGACGGCAACAACACGAGGCCGCGCGTCCAGAGGCGATCGCCGATCGACGCGGCGTCCGGCACGAGTCCGTAGCAGAGCGCAGTGCCGAGCGGCGGCGTTACATCGACCGCGAACGTGGCGATGCGCAGCGTGCGACGCACGGCGAGGCCAAGGCCAAGAGAGAGGAAATCACGACGGCCAGTCATTCCGTTATTCTGAACGAATGTGCCGCAGTATCAAAGTCCTTCGCCGGCCCGCGCCACCTATCACCGATGAGGAGATCCAGGCCGCCGCGTTGCAGTTCGTCCGCAAAATCAGCGGTTACAACAAGCCGTCGAAGACCAATCACGATGCGTTTCATCGCGCCGTTGCCGAGATCGCTGCGTCGTCGAAAACGCTGCTGGCGACGGTTACTGGAACAACATCGGCGTGAACTCGGCGAGGTAGTTGCGCCACTCCAGCCACGTGTGCGCACCGTCGGTCTCTTTTGTTGTGACCGTGAAGCCGTGTTTCTTTAACAGCGCCACCGTGCCGCGATTGGTTTCGAGCAGGAAGTCCTTTGTGCCGATGCCGAACCACATCAGCTTCAGATCTTTCTTCAACTTCGTGTTCGCTAGAACAGCCGCATTTTCCTTCTCCCACGCCGCGCCGCCATCGGGCGTCATGTTCATTCCTGGCCGAGCCGAGCCGAACGCGCCAATCAGACCCGAGCTGTACACGCCGAGATAGGCAAATTTATCGAGGTGCGGAATGCCGACGGCGAGCGTCTGGTTGCCGCCCATCGATAGTCCCGCGATCGCCCGATTATTGCGGCCCGCCGCGACGCGGTAATGGCTTTCAATGTAGGGCATGATGTCCTCGACGAAGTCTTTCGCAAACTCGTCGCGCTGGCCCGGCACGCGGAACCCGCCCGAGGTGGTGTGGCCGGCCGGCATGACGACGATCATCGGCTTGGCCTTCTTCGCGGCGATCAGGTTGTCGAGGATGAAGTTCGCGCGGCCCACAGAGGTCCAGGAGTCGTCGGAGTCGCTCGCGCCGTGGAGCAAATAGAACACCGGATACTTGGCGTTGCTCAGTTCATAGCCGGGCGGCGTGTAGACCTGCATGCGCCGCGCGCGACCCAGGCTCTTGGAGTGATACGTCACCGAGCCGATTGCGCCATGCGGAACGTCCTTGGTGTCGAACCATTCCGAGCCCGGCACGTTCACGACGCTCCACACGTTGTTGTTCGATTCGCTGTTGGCGGGGTTGCGCGGATCGACAGCGGCGACGCCGTTGACGTTAAACGTGTAGCGGTATGAACCCGGTACGACCGGACCGAGCGTCACTTCCCAAACGCCGTTTTCTCCTTTTACAAGCGGCGTGCCGCCCGCGCCGGGAATGTCGCCGCCGTTGACTTTGACATCGGTGGCGTTTGGCGCCAGCAGGCGAAGCGTGATCTTACGATCGGCGGAGACCTCCGGCGAACTGACGACGGGACCTTGCGGGCGTTGCTGGGCGAACGCGGCGATGGTTGTGAGAGCGAGTACGAGGCGCATGGGGATACGCTAGCACAAGCCTACGTATCTCTCACGCATCGAAACGTGATATTCGTCGTCGCCGAATCCGGCGTGTTCTTCGTCCGCGCCGCGACGCGGTAGCGATTGCAATAACTCTTGTGACAAAGATACGACCCGCCGCGCATCGCCTTCTGCGTGCCGCTCAACGGCCCAAGAGGATTGAAGCGCGTCGCATCGCGGTGCCAGAACGGTTCAAACCAATCCGCGCACCACTCCCAGGCGTTGCCAACCACGCTGTACATCCCGTATCCATTGGCCGGGAACGCACGCACCGGCGCGGGCGCGGTGTAGCCGTCTTCGCCGAGATCGCTTGACGGAAACTCCCCTTGCCAAATGTTGCAGAGATGCTTGCCGTCCGGGGTTAACTCATCCCCCCACGGATATGTTTTTTGCTCCAGACCGCCTCGCGCGGCAAATTCCCATTCGGCTTCGGTCGGCAGACGCTTGCCCGCCCACTCTGCGTACGCGGCCGCGTCGTTCCACGAAATCTGTGTCACCGGCGTGTCGAGGCGGCGGTCGATCGACGAGTCCGGCCCCTCCGGATGCGCCCAATCGGCATGCGGAACCTTGCACCACCACGGCACCGCCAGCACCGTGTCTTCGACGTGTTTCTTGTACCGCTCCGGATCCAGATGCCCCTGGAACACGAACGACCACCCGAACCGCTCCGACTCCGTTTTGAACCCCGTCGCCTTGATGAACTCGCGAAACTGCTCATTCGTCACCGGCGTCGCGTCAATGTAGAACGGATCGACATGCACCTCGCGGATCGGCCCTTCGCCGTCGGCGGGGAATCCTTCATGGTCCTCGGTGCCCATTTGAAACGGCCCGCCGTCGAGCTTCAGCATCCCATTGACCGAACCAGCGCGAATGATGCGCCGCTCGGCGCTCGCCTTCTGCGACTCGGCCAACTGCCCCGCGCGCGATTTACTCGGCACGCAGCACGGATTGATCCCGACGACCTGGAACGGATTGCTCACTGCGGTTTCTTGGCGGTCTTGACGTCGGCCTTCGCGCGCAACTGGTCGACAAAATCTTCGAGCGCCTTTTCCTGTTTCTCGCGGGACAACTCCGACTCGATCTGCTCTTTCACTTCGTCGAGCGCGCGCGTCCCCTCGGGCTTCGTCTCATGTACCGTCGCGATGTGCCAGCCGAAGACCGAACGAAAAATATCGCTCACCTGACCCGGCTTCATCTGAAACACGATCGCCTCGAACTCCTCGACCATCTCGCCGGCGGGAAACCAGCCAAGACTGCCGCCCTGGCCGGCACAATCGGAGTACTTATCGGCGACCTCGTTGAACGGCGCGCCCGCCTTGATCTCGGCCTCGGCCTTCTTGATCTCTTCGAGCACTTCGTTCTCATCCGCGCCTTCGGCGACGTTCTTCACAACGTGCGACGCGTGCACCATCGGCGGAATCCAGAAGCGCTCCTTGTTGGCTTTGTAGAACTCGGAGATCTCCTTCTTGTTCGGCTTCGGCGCCTTCTCGCCGACCGCGCGGATCAGCTTCTCCACGCGCATCTGCGCTTCGATATCCTTGCGGGCGGCGTCCTTATCTACGCCGGCGCGCGTCGTACCCGCCTCGCAATTTTCGAGATCGCCGGCCGGCGGAAACATGGCCGTCAACCGTTCATCGATCTCTTCCTGCGAAAGCGGCGCCGTGTCCTTCATCGCCTCTTGCCGCAGCAGTGTGCGCTCGATCACGTTCTCGCGCGACCACTCGCGGAGCTGCATCTCTTTGGCGATCGGCTCCAGGTCCTCGACCATCTCTTCATATCGCGGACGCATGGCCGCGGCCTCTTGGCGGATGACCGCGTCGTCGACGTATTCGCCGTTAATCAGTAGTCCCATCGGAATCCCTATTGTATAAACTGTCGCCGTGCGATCGCAGTCAGTTCCCGCACGACGCCCGAAAGGCCGGTGTCGTCGATGCGATTGACGAACTCGCCGGGATCGTTTGTCAGATCGAAAAGTTCGCTGCGGCTCCACGGCAAATAGTTGAATTTCCACTTGTCGGTGCGGACCATCAGAATCGGGTCTTTGCCGACGTAGCGGTCGTCGCGCGTGAAGACACTGCGACAGAACCAGTACTCCGAATAGGCGAACTCGCGCCGCGTGTAACGCTTGCCCTCCATCAGCGGTTTGAAGCTGCGCCCATGCAGTCCGCTGACCGCGCCGAGTCCGCAGAGTTCCACCAGCGTCGGAAACAGATCGACCTGTTCAGTGATCTCGGTCTTCACGCCTCGCGGGCCGCCGGGGATGGAGATCAACAGCGGCACGCCGACGGCTTCTTCGAACATCGCGTGCTTGGTCCACATGCGATGCGCGCCGGCGAGTTCGCCGTGATCGGAGGTATAGACTACGACCGTGTTCTTATCCAACCCAAGTTCTCGCAAAGTATCGTAGACGCGTCCAACGTTCGCATCCATCTGCGAAATGTTGCCGTAGTATCCGGCCAGCGATCGCCGCGCACCTTCGTCGGACTGCTGATACCAGCCGCGCTCCTTCGCTCGAATGAGATGCCCCTCGAAGCCCGTTTCGAGATCGTTCGCCGGCCGTTTCGGCAGCACCATCTTCGCGGCGTCGTAAAGATCGAAGTACTTCTTCATCGGCCGGAACGGCGTGTGCGGCTGCACAAAAGAGGCCCACAGACAGAATGGCTTGGTTTTGTTTTGATGCAAAAATTCGACGGCGCGGTCTGCGAACCAGTTGTCTTCGAAAAAGCGCTCGGGCAGATCGAGTCCGGAGCCGTCGATGCCGCCCGCATCGCCCGACGCTTCGCGAAATTTCTTTCGATCGTCGGGCGTTAGAGTGTGATGAAAAGATGCCTCGTTCAACCGGTGCGCGAAGCCGTGTTTGCGGCTTTCATCGACAAAGTGCATCTTCCCGATCGCGCCGGTTGAATAGCCGCGCTCGCCGAAATAATGCGCGATGGTTGGGATCTCGTTCGGCAACGGGTCCTGCAGGATCCGCGCCCCATGCTTGTGCGCGTATAGCCCCGTGATCAACGACCCGCGCGACGGCACGCACACCGGCGCGGGGCAATAGGTGGAATTGAAGCGAACCGCGTTTTTCGCAATGCTGTCGATGTTCGGCGTGCGGACGATTTTGTGTCCGTAGCACCCACTGGCCGCGCGCTGGTGCTGATCCGACATCAGGAAGAGAAGGTTAAATCGCTTCTCGCCCCTGTTTACGGCGGAAACGGCCCCAGCCTGCAAGATTTCGCGGCGTGACGGTTGA
>VFZQ01000067.1 GCA_016871135.1 Acidobacteriota bacterium
CAACGTCATCGTCGCCCCTGGCGGCAAGGTGTGGAAGGATACGAAATTGAATTTCGCGCCCCGGTTCGGCCTCGCGTATCGCCTCGGTTCGAGAACCGTCCTGCGAATGTCCTCGGGAATTTTCTTCGACAACTTTTCCGGAGTGACGCAACTCGCACGCAACTTCATCGGGACATATCCGGCCCTCGGCTGGCAATCGGCGGCCCAACTCAATTACGCGACGGCGGCGCAGCTCACTCCGGGCGTCTCCGCCTTCAACCCGCTGCCGTCGGCGACACTCCCCGTGTCGAATCCTTTCGCGCAGACCATGTATTCGGGCGATCCCAATTGGAAGAACGCGTACTCCATTCAGTGGAATGGCGGCTTCCAGCATCAAGTAACCCGGAATGTTTTGATGAGCGTGAACTACGTCGGCTCCGGCACGCGCCGCGCAACCATTGGCGGGCGATACGGCGGCGCGGTGACGCCCGGTCCGGGCCGCTGGCAAGACCGCGCACCGTTCCCGTATATGATCGCGCCGCCGAGTTCGTTCGATCGCAGTTGGGGCACGGCGAGCTATCACGGCTTGCAGACTTCGTTTGAGCGGCGGTGGTCGAACGGTGTGGCGCTCACGGCGGCGTATACCTGGTCGAAAGCGATCGACGCCGGCTCGTCGGGCTTCTTCCTCGAGGGCAATTCGATCCAGAACCCATACGACATGCGCCGCGACCGCAGCGTGTCGAGCTACGACGTTCCTCACAACCTGGTGATGAGCTGGGTCTACGATCTGCCGTTCGGAAAGGGCAAGGCGTTGCGGACCAACAACCGCGTGGCCGACTACGTCATCGGTAACTGGCAGGTCAACGGACTTGCCGACATTCGCGCCGGCCAGCCAGTGAACGTCACCATCTCCGGCGACATCTCCAATACCGGCGGCAACGCCATGCGGCCGAATGTGGTCGGCGAATGGCGCGTCAACAAATCGACGCCGGCGCGCTGGTTTGCCAGAGAAGCCTTCGCGGCTCCGCCAGCGTTCACGTTCGGAACCGCGGGCCGCAACGTCCTACGCGGCGATGCCGTAAAGCGCATGGACTTCTCCGTGTTCCGCAACTTCCCGTTCAAGGAGCGATACATGGCCCAGTTGCGCGTGGAAGGCTACAACGTCCTGAACGTAGTCACCTACGGAAACCCGGTGGCGGAGTTCACCAACCCCAACTTCGGACGGGTCACCAGTGCGCAAGCCGCTCGAACGCTTCAGATCGGCGCTCGGATCTTCTTCTAACCGAGCCTCCTCCTAAACAGCCGCGGGCACAACGTACGGCTTTCTATAGTCGCGCGTCTCCATCCGCGTGGCCTCGCTGTCGCCCACAAAACGGCCCGTTCTCGCGTCGATCTTCAGCTTCCGCCCTAACCGGTAACTGACATTGGCGTAGTGGCACATCGCCGCCGCCGACGCCCCGATTTCGATCTCGGCGTGAAGATCCGCGGTCTTCCGCGACTTCACCGCCGCAACGAAATTGGCCATATGCGGCGCGCTATCCCAAGCCCGTTTCTCCTGGTATTTCACGTCCATGACCTTCTCGTGACTCTCGCCTTTGTAGACTTGAAAACCCTGTAGATCGATCACGAGAACTCCGTCGGCGCCGAAGAAGATGTTGCCAATCGTATTGCCGCCGCGGAAAGGCAGCCGGCCCTCCTCCGGCGTCAGCAACCCACGCACCTCGAACTCAATCTGCGCATCGCCGTAATCGAAAATCGCCGTCTGCGTGTTGGGCGTCTCCTGATCGTCGTCATAGACAAACTTGCCGCCGAACGAATACACCGACGACGGAAAATCGGTTCGCCCGAGTCCCCACCGGCAGATGTCCATTTCGTGCACGCCTTGATTGCCGATGTCGCCGTTGCCCGTATCCCAGAACCAGTGCCAGTTGTACGCGAAGCGGTTTTGATTGAACGCGCGCATCGGTGCGGGGCCCAGGAACTTGTCCCAATCGATCCCCGCCGGAACCGCGGCTAGGTCCGGCACGCGCCCGATCGACTTCCGCCGTTTGTAGCACAGTCCCTTAGCCAAATAGACTTTGCCGATCACGCCCTCGCGCAGCAATCGCATCGCCTCGATCTTATGCGCGATCGACCGGCTCTGCGATCCGACCTGCACCATCCGCCCGTACTTGCGCGCCGCCGCGATCATCTGCCTGCCTTCGAAAAGGTTGTGGCTCGCGGGCTTTTCGCAGTACACATCCTTGCCCGCCTGACACGCCATGATCGTCCCAAGCGCGTGCCAGTGGTTCGGCGTCGCCATCGACACCGCATCGACCGACTTATCGTCGAACACTTGACGCATGTCGGAGTACTCCTTCGGCTTGCGGCCCGTAAGTTTCTCCACCAGCGCCACGGCGCGTTCGCGCGCCGCCTGATTCACATCGCAGATGCCCGCGATATTCGCATCGCCGACCTCGCTGTAAAAGCGGGCGTGATCCTGGCCGCGTCCGCCTAGGCCGATCAGCGTCAGATTCACTTTTTCATTCGCGCCCAAGACGCGTGTGGCGGAAAGGGCCGTCGAAGCTAACAGGGTTCGTCGTGTCATCGTGCGTAGAGTCCTAACACCCAGAGCGGGAAGTAGTGCCGGTACATGGTATACCGCATGTAGAAAACGTTCGGGAAACCGGTCCCGGTTGCCAGTTCCTCGGGCCACTGCCCGTCGGCCGTTTGTGTGTCCAGCAAATGACGCAGTCCGCGTTCGGCTTGCGGAGAATCCTTGCGTCCGGAGACATGAAGCGTCAGCAACGCCCAAGCCGTTTGCGACGGTGTCGATGCCGCGCCGACAAAGTCGTCGGTGACGTAACTCAAGCAACTCTCGCCCCAACCGCCATCGGGATTCTGTTCGCTGATCACCCAATCGGAAGCGCGGCGGTAAGGATTCGGATCGTCGAACCCGGCGGCGTGCAACCCGCGCAGCGCCAGAAACGTGCCGTATAAGTAGTTCACGCCCCAGCGGCCATACCAGCTGCCGTTTTTTTCCTGCCGGTCTACGAGATACTGCACGGCTTTGTGAATCGCCGGATCGCTTGTGTCAGCACCGCGCCGGCACAACGCTTCGAGCACACGGCCGGTGATATCCGGGCACGTCGGATCGAGCATCGCATTGTGATCGCTGAACGGGATCGCGTTCAACACGCCCCAATCGTTATCGGCATCGAAGGCCGCAAAGCCGCCGTCGCGCGACTGCATCCCTTTCAACCACGCCGTCGCGCGCGCTTCCACCGCGCGCTGCCGCGCGGGATCGGACGCCTGGCAATGCTCCAAACCGAGCAGCACCATCGCTGTGTCGTCGATATCGGGATAGTGCTCGTTGTTGAATTCGAATGCCCAGCCGGATGGTTCTAAGTGCGGACGTTTGATCGACCAGTCCCCCCGGCGGCGGATCTCTTTGTCCATCAGCCAATCGGCCGATCGCCGCAGCGCAACTTCGTTCGGATTCCCCGACTCGGCCAGGCAAAACGCCGAATAGGCGGTGTCCCACACCGGCGAGCAACACGGCTGGAAGTACAGGCTCGTATCGGTCTCGGTGATCAGCTTGTCGAACTGCGCGCGGGCCTCGATGAAGTCCGGGTGATCGGCCGGATACCCCAACGCCTCCATCGCCATCACCGTATATTGCATCGCCGGATAGATGGCGCCCAGTCCATCGCTATTGCGGCAACGGTCGAGCATCCAGCGTTCGGCCTGCCGTATCGCCGCGATGCGCGCATCGCGATGCCCCCGGCGTTCCCAGAACTTCAGAAACTTGTCGACCTGATGAAAGATCGGTGACAGAAATCGATCGCGCTTTGGAAGCCCGAGTTTGCGGTCCGGGTGGACGAGTTCATCCAGGCTCAACCCGTCCGGCGCGGGACGCACGCCGCCGAGCGCCTGCACCAAGGAAAGCGGAACCACAATCGCGCGCGTCCACGAGGCCATCTCGTAAAGCATTCCGCCCATATAGAGCGAGCCGCCCGGTAGCAGGACGAGTTCGGGCGGAATCGTCGGCACGTACTTGCGCGGGTAGAGGCCGAAGAGGCTGAGGTTGATCTTGGTGTAGCTGTTGCACGCCTGCAGGCCGCCGAGCGCGAGAATCCGGTTGCGCGCGCGGCGCAGCGGTTCGGCATCGGCCGCGTAACCGCAAAGCCGCAACGCGGTGTAGGCCTTGACCGTCGAGTTCACATCGGCCGGACCGTTCGGGTAAATCCACCAGCCGCCGTCGGCCATCTGCTGGGAAAGGATGCGATTACAGGCTTTTTCAAGGCGTCGCCGAGAGGGCGGATTCCATACCCCGTGCTCCGGCGGATGCAGCCACAATTCGAGAAGTATGTAGTCGCTCTCGAGCGAAACGTCGGCCAGAAGTTCACCGCACCAATAGCCGGCAGGATCTTGTCGGCCGACCAGCATTTCGGCCGAGCGAGCGCTTGCGGCGCGAGCGGCGTCACGTAGCGCGTGCCGCTGATTCAATATTTGTGCGGCCGATTGCTGCCGCCGCGACGGTTGCGGAAACGGTAGTGCTGCGTTCATCCCTACAATCATCAGGATAGCGCCTCGGGAAAATCTGATCTCATACTTTTTCCATTCCGTCCGATGTGATGAGGGATGGGACCTAGCGCACAGGCCTCGCGACAGCGGCTCCGGCTGGAGCGGAGCGAGCCCGTTGTGCGCAGGCTCCTTAAGAGAGTCGCAGCAGGGACGCTCGCGATGGCGGCGGTATGGGCGCAGGACGCGTCCGCCAAGAGAGTGGAATCGCCTCCCCCCGCGCCGTTGCCGGTTAAAGAGCATGCGATCCAACGTCAAATGCAGAGTCTGGACCGGCAACGGCAGAGTATCGAAAAGCAGTGGACCGCGGCAAGGCAACAGTATCCGCCACTGTTTGTTGCGGCGCAGTTGACCGCCGCGCCTGCGCCGCCCGACTGCGAACCCGCCAAACCGGCCGATCTGCGCGCGCTCATCGAGAAAGAGTCGGCGAAACAAAAAATCGATCCCAAAGTGGTGCAAGCGGTCGTCGAAGCGGAATCGGCCTACGTACCGTGCGCGGTGTCGCCGGTCGGTGCGATGGGGTTAATGCAGTTGATGCCCGCCACCGCGGACGAATTGGGCGTTAGCGATCCCTACAACGTCGAGCAAAACGTCGCCGCGGGAACACAGTACTTGAAACAGATGCTCGACCGCTATGGAGGCGATCTAACCAAAGCCCTAGCCGCTTACAATGCCGGGCCTTCGCGCGTCGACGCGGCGAAGGGTATCCCGCCAATCCCGGAGACGCAGGAATACGTGCGCAAGATCATGGGCAAGATCTCGCCGCCCTCGCCGGTGCAATAGGGCCATAATGATCGGATGACCTCGGCTGCGCTCGTAGCGGGACTGCTGCTGCAAATCGCGCAAAATCCGTCGCCGATGACCGACACAACGCGCACACACCAGCGCATTGAAAAACGGGCCATCTCCGGCCGCACACACGGGCGCGCAATGACGTTCGGAAAGCCGAACAAGAACTCGCCCGTCATCTTACACTTCCACGGCGCACCCTGGCTGATTCAACAAGGAACAGCACAACAATTCAAAAACGTCACCGTAGCCGCGATTCAGATTGGCAGCGGATCAAGAGTCTACGGCGAAGCGTTTGCCACACGAGTGTCTTTCGACGAGTTATTGCGCGAATCGGAAGCCGCGAACCGCCCCGTGATTCTGACGTCGTTCAGCGCGGGCTACGGCGCAATTCGATCAATCCTCTCGCACTCGTCCGATCGCATTGCGGGCATCGTCCTGATCGACAGCCTGCATGCCGGCTACGACGCGAACCGAAAACCATTCGCGGCGGACCTCGAACTCTTTGCCGCATTCGCCGAAAAGAAGCCGCTCATTGTCATCCACTCAGAGGTATATCCGGGTACCTACGCGAGCACAACGGAAACGGCCGATTGGCTGATCGCACGCCTGGGCGCCCGCCGCAAACCGGTCCTGCGCTGGGGCCCGGGTGGCATGCAGCAGCTCTCAGAGGCGCGTCGCGGGAACTTCAAGGTTCTCGGGTTCGCCGGAAACACCGCGCCGGATCACGTCGATCAGCTCCACGGCTACGCAACCTGGCTCCGCCAAGTCAAGATCCGGCGTTAAGCTGCCGGCGATGCTTACGCGTCGCCTTTTCGATCTGCTCCGCCGAAACAAACGGCAGATACGCCGCTCGCATCACGAACTGGTAGATCGTGTCCGGCTTGTAGCCTTCGACAAAATATTGAAAGTCCCAAGCCGGGTTCCCACGCCCTCCGCCCGACGGCGACTGCGTAATCCGCACACGATCCTTCGGTCGAAACATCTGCACAAACGCCAAGCCGTGACTCACGCCAAAGAACCACGGCTCACCGTAGCTGTGCTTCGAGTTGTTAAACACTAGGGTCAGCGGAAACGGTTCGTCGTGCGCGAAAACGCGATCGTCACCGGCCGCCCGGTGCGTCGATTCAACCCCGTGCGCCGGCGTCACACCACGGATCCATTCTGAACCGGCCCCTCGAAAGTGTATGTCCAGCGACTCCGGCTTGTCGATATAACTCGCCCAAAACAAATTGATGTAGCCATTGCGAAACGTCTCGCGGCGCGCCGCCACTTCAATCGTCAATTGAATAACACCGTCCCGCAACAGTTCGTAGCGCTGGCAACTCTCAAGCGCGTGATGAAACGTCGGCGACTGGCAGATCTCGGCCGTGTGCTTGTTGATGACGCGCAGTTCCATCGGCCAGTTGCGCGGCTCAAATTGGAGCTTCCGTTCCGTATGCGCCGTTCCATCGAGAATGTGCTCGAAGTTCAGGCCCGCGTAATTCGGCACGAACAAATTCTCGCGGCGCTTCTTGTGTCGCAGCAACGCCACTCCGCTGTATCCGGCGCGGTGATCGGCAAGAACTTCATCTTTCACCGCTTCGTTGGTCACGATCACGGCCTCGACATCGCCGCGACTGAGCACAACGTAGGGCCTTGCCGGAACCGTATAGCGGATCGAGCGGTCCGACAGTGTTGTCGCGCAAAACATCGGAACCGCAAGTAGCAGAAGCCGGAACATGGGATCGCTATTTCGCCGCGCCTGGGCGGGTCTCGACGGCGTGACTCACGGGCTTCACCTTTCGTAGATAGCCGTAGATCGCCTTCAACTCTTCATCGGACAGGCGGCTGAACGGCAGCCACGGCATGAGCGTGAAGTTGTCAGCGGTCAATGGAGGCGCCCCTTCCACGTCGTACTTTCGGTATTGGCGGAACTTCTCGACGAATTCGGCCTCGGACAGTTTGCCGATCCCGGTGTCGTTGTCGGGAGTAATATTGGCGCTCACCACTTTGAAGCCAAGCATCGAGAACGGCTCGCCGCCGGCGAACTCCATGCCAGGAGTCGGCACGCCGTCTTTGAGAATGGTGTGGCAGGTTTGGCACTCGGCAATCGTGACCAGATACTCGCCTTTATCCGCCATCTCGGGAACATTGCGCGCCGGCGCCGGATCGAACTTGATGAGCAAATTCACGGGAAACTTCAGTTCCGTCCGCGGCGTCGCATTCTTGACCGGCGGCAGAGTGTTGATGTAAGCCACCAGCGAGAGCACGTCTTTGTCGCTCATCTTCGCGAACGCCTGATAGGGCATGAAAGCGAAGAGCGCTCGGCCGTCGCGACTGATGCCCTCGCGAATCGCGCGGATCTTTTCGCCGTTCGTCCACGCCCCAATTCCGGTCTCCATGTCGGAAGTGATGTTCGGCGCGGTCACGTTCCCTGGCAGGCCGAGTTCCGGCGGGAAAGTGAATCCCCGTCCTCGGCCGGAAACGATAACTGGCAAACCGAACTTGGTCGCGTCGCGCTGCGAATGGCAGCCGTCACAGTCGGCAAGCACCGTGAAGATGTACTCGCCGCGCGCGATGGCCTCCGGCGTCGACGGCACTTGGATGTCTTGCGGAGGGAGGCTATTCGGCTGCTTGAGCTGAAGATAACAGAAGCCTCCGCCGATGAGCGCGACAATGAGCCCCAACGATAAGATCAGTATCTTTTTGATCATTCGGATCAGTGTACACGGATCTTACACGCATGGCGAAACGGCAAATATCAGAACGCCGGAGCCGTCTGCTCGGGCGTCGTCATTCCCTGCGGCAACTCCATAATCTTGATATTCCGGAAATGAATTTCGGCGCCCTCGGATTCCAGGCAGAGGTAACCCTTCCGCTGCGTCGACTTCGCGATGCCATTAACGAACTTACCGTTAATCGCCAACTTAATCACGCCATCGACGGCGACGACATCATAGGTATTCCATTGATTGCGCGGAAAGCAGCGCATCTCCGCTCCGCGGCTGCGTTCGCCGCGCGGGTTGTCGGGTACCGTCTTCACACCGCCAACGCCGAACAATTCGCCCGAGATGTAGGAATCGGTCGGCGCCACGCCGTTGCGTGTGTTGAGCTTTACCCAATCGAGTTCGAGCATCTGCACTTCGACGCCGTCGGGCAACCGGTTCTTGCCGGGCCGCGCGCCACTCCACACAAAGACTCCCGAGTTACCGCCCGGTTCTTTATGCATCCATTCGATGTGGAGCATGAAGTTTTCATACTGCTTCTCGCTCCGCATCACTCCGATTGGCTTGCCGGAGCACACCAGCACGCCGTTCTTCACCTTCCACGTATCGGGGTCGGTGTTGACCGGAACCCATCCCTTCAGATTCTTGCCGTTGAACAGGCTCACGTATTGCGGCAGCGGAGCGGTCTTGGCGGCGAGGAGAAACAGCGCGAGGGCGCCGGTGGCGGCAATGGCAGAATAGAACATGGCTGAATTGAAGATTACCGCTATTGATTCCACGGCGCAGCCGTGGGAGGAGCGGTACAACGATCATCTCAAAAAGACGCTGTACCGCAAGAACCTGTTTATCGATCCCGACACCGGCATGGAGGTGCGCTTGGTGAAATACCCCGCCGGCGTTATGAACACCACCCACACGCATCCATGCGCTCACGGCATGTTCGTGCTCGAAGGAACGCTCGTGACCCACGATGGCCGCTTCGGGCCCGGATCGTTTGTATGGTTTCCCGAAGGACAGATCATGGAACACGGGGCAACCGCCGAACAGGATGTGGTCGTGGTGTTTATTACGAACAAACCGTTTGAGATTCACTACGTCTGATACGAGCTCCCCGATCGGCGTACAGTTCGTCTAAACTGAGGTGCGAACCTCCGATGCCACTTTCCGCGGGAGACAAACTGGCGCAGTACGAGATCCTCAGCCTGCTCGGCGTGGGCGGCATGGGCGCGGTCTACAAGGCCCGGGATCTTCAACTCGGCAGAGTCGTCGCGCTGAAGATCCTGACGCCGGACAAACTGACAAGTGAAGAACGCAAGCGCCGCTTCGTACAGGAGGCGAAGGCGGCCTCGGCGCTGAACCATCCGAACATCGTCACGATACACAACATCGGAAACGAGGACGGCGTGGACTTCATCGTCATGGAGTACGTCGCCGGCCGCACCCTGGACCAGATCATCCCTCGAGGCGGGCTGAAACTCATCGATGTTCTCCGATACGCCATCCAGGCCGCCGACGGCTTGTCGGCCGCCCACCTGGCCGGCATCGTGCACCGCGACCTCAAACCGGGCAACATCATTGTGTCCGAGGAAGGGCAGGTTAAACTGCTCGACTTCGGCCTCGCTAAACTCTCCGATCTTCACGACACTCCAGACGTCGAACTCACGCGCGATGCCTCTCCCGAAACGCAGGAAGGGAGCATTCTCGGTACAGTGAGCTACATGTCGCCCGAACAGGCGGAAGCGCGCCGGACCGACGCGCGTTCGGACATCTTCAGCTTTGGCGCCGTGCTGTACGAAATGGCCGTCGGGCAGCGCGCCTTCACCGGTCGTTCCAAAATTTCGACCTTGGCCGCAATTTTGCAAACCGACCCCAAGCCACCGGAACGGCTCGACGCGGCGCTGCCGCGCGACTTGACCAGGCTGATCAACCGCTGTCTCCGCGAGGACCCCGCCCGGCGCTTTCAATCGGCGGCTGATTTGAAAATCAGTTTGATCGACATCCTCCACGAGATCGAATCCGGCGGCCCGACTCCGTCCGAAGCGGCGCTTCGCTTCGCGCCTCCTCCATCCCCGCGGCCGAAGTATGTCTACGTGGCGGCGGGCGTAGCGCTTGGCATCGCCGCCTGCGCGGCTGCGTGGTGGCTCTCTTTGAGAAACGCCAACCCGGTAAACAACGGTCCAATCAAGCCGCTCACAACCTACGCGGGCCACGAAGCCGAGCCGGCGATCTCGCCGGACGGAAAGCAGATCGCCTTCGCCTGGGACGGCCCCGGCAAGGACAACTTCGATATCTACGTCCGCATCGTCGACGGCGGCTCGCCCTTGCGCCTGACCACGGCGGCATCGCCCGACCACGCTCCAGCGTGGTCGCCGAATGGTCAACGGCTGGCGTTCTTCCGCGATAACGCAATCTACTTGATTCCGGCGCTCGGCGGCGTCGAGCGCAGGTTGCTCCACTTTCCTAACGGCAGCATTTTTCCAAACCCCAGTTCTTCGAGTTCCCTGTCGTGGTCACACGACGGACGATTCCTTGTCTTCAACGGCGCAAAGGAAGCCGGCGAGCCGTCGACGATCTGGATCGTGTCCACCGAATCCGGGGAGCACCGGCGCGCCACGAATCTCCCTAAATCTTTCTTGGCGGAGACCTCTCCCGCGTTTTCGCCGGACGGACAGAATCTGGTCTTCATCCGCGCGAAAGACACCTACAGCCGGGCCGTTGTTCTGCAAGCAGTCGATCAGGACGGCAACCCGAAAGGGTCCGAACAGGAGTTGACTTCTTATGACCGCCGCATCGAAGGCCTCGCCTGGCTCCCCGATAGCAATGGCCTGATCCTCGCTACCCGCATGATGGGCGAACGGACACGCATGTTCCGGCTCAAACTGGACCGAACGCAGGAGCCGCTGGGAATCGACACCGGCATAGTGCTGTGGCCTTCGCTGTCCCGGGCCGGCAACAGGATGGCCTACCAGAAGCGGTTCGTCGACACCAATATCTACCGTATGGATGGCCCCGGTCCGGATGGCGGCCCTCGTCCCTATGATCAGACGAACGCCACCCCGGTGATCGAATCGACGGCGCACGACCGTGAGCCGCAATTGTCTCCCGATGGCCGCCGTCTGACATTCAACTCCGACCGCCTGGGCTACTACGAAATGCACGTAGCGGGCTCGGATGGGACCAATCAAGTGGGGCTTACGACGATGGGCCCGACAGCGATGGGGAGCCCGCGGTGGTCACCCGACGGCCAGGCCATTGCCTTCGATCGTTATGAAAACGGGCACAGCGCCATTTACGCGGTAAACGCGGACGGTGGTAAGCCGAAGCGCGTCACGGGCGAAGGATTCCGCGATATACGGCCGAGTTTTTCGCGCGACGGGAAGTGGATTTACTTCAGCTCCAACCGCGGAGGCGTCATGGATATCTGGAAGGTTCCCGCGAGCGGCGGAGCGCTGGAGCAACTAACTCGGAATTCCGCGGAGGAGCCTTTCGAATCGCCGGACGGCAAGGATCTCTACTATGTGAATAGCCGGGGTCTGTGGAGCCAGGCGCTTTCCGGCGGCGAGCCGAAGCTCGTCCTCCAGGGACAGATGTTGTCCCTTTACGCCCTCGCCGGACGCAGCGTTTATTTCGGAGTGCAAAATCCTCCCGGGCTTTGGGTTCTGCGCCTCGATACCGGCAAGAAGTTTGAGTACACGCGCTTCCCGAAGCCGGCAATCGGCCTGGATGGCGGAACCGTCTTTTCGGTTTCCAGCGATGAGCGAAGCATCTTTTTTTCCCAGACCGACAGGCGGGAGAGCGACCTCATGCTGGTCGAAAATTTCCGCTAACGGTTTCTTCTATACTGTTGGGATGTCGAACGCACACGGGTTCAAAGCGGTGTACGACTACGTGGAGATTGTCGTCGAACCGAAGGACGGCCAATGGCGCCTGATCCTGAACGACACCCGTCATGCTGAAAACGCGGAGCACGACGAACTGTTTCCGTCCGCCGAAGAGGCTCGCGACGCCGCACTCGCCGTGGCGCAGCACCACATCAACATCCAGCACAACGACACATTGCTGGCCGGCAACATTCTCTCTTGGACCGAGATTTAGCGCAGGCGCGCTCTGCAAATCCGAAGCCGGCCGTCAGCATCGGCGTTGGCAGCCGCTTGAATATATTTAGCAATCCTGCTAAATATAGGCATGCCTTCTGAAATTGTTGTTTGCACCTATCGCGCCGCAGCGGACAAACGGGACGAGTTTCGCGAGATCTTAAAGCGGCACTGGCCCGTGCTTCGCGAACTCGGCGTCGTGCTCGACGAGCCCAGAATCATGCTCGAAGGACTCAAGGACTCGACGTTTGTCGAAGTCTTTGCATGGCGCGATGCAGTGGCGGTCGAGACCGCCCACCATCATCCCCGCGTCATGGCGGTCTGGGAACGGATGGGGCCGTTGTGCGAGGCCCGAGACGGGCGGTCGCCAATGGAATTCCCGCACTTCCGGAGAGTGGAATGAGCAAGGCGCGCGGCGCGGAAGAGGTCGCCGCGGCTGATGAAGTCTTCCGTGCGCTGGCGCATGAATC
>VFZQ01000068.1 GCA_016871135.1 Acidobacteriota bacterium
ATGGCTTCGGCGATCATGGCCGCGATCTTCTCGGCGGCCGGCTTGCCGGCGAGCGACGCCCACAGGCGCTTCATGCGTTCGATGCCCCAGAACAGGTTCACCGCTGTCGGCCGCGTCGCGGCGAGCGTGGCGCAGATCGTTTCGAAATCGGCATCGGGATTGGGCGACTTCTGCACCCCGATCGCAACGCCCATCGCCGCGGCTACGCCGATGGCGGGCGCGCCGCGGATGATCATCCCCTTGATGGCATCGGCAACCTGCAAATAATCGGTGCACGTCACGAATTTCGTTTCGCGCGGCAGGCGCGTCTGGTCGATCATAACGACTCCTTGCGGAGTCCACTCAATGGTTTCCACCATGGTTAGAGTTGCGTGTCCTTTGTCGTAATGAAGTAGGCGGCGAACATCATGAGATTGTACGCGGCGTGAGTGAGTGTCGAGGCCATCGTCGAACCGGAGCGCAGCCGGATCATGCCGAACGCCACGCTGACGAATACCAATAGAAGAATGTGCTGCCAGCTCCAGGAGTATTGGGGTCCGTGGATCAGCGCGAACGGCACAGAGGTCAATGCCAGCGCGCCCGCGACGCCGAGGCCGCGCATCGCGACAGGCAGGAGAATTCCTCGGAACAGCATCTCTTCGACCAGCGGGCCGATCGTAATGCCGAAGGCGATGAGCATCGGCCGCGCGACGGGATCCGAGAGCATCTGCCGCAGGAGGTTGACGTCGATGTCCTTGGCGCGCAGCAGCGGCGCCAACAGGCCGACCGCGAGCATAATGGCAGGGCCAAGCGCGAGATAGCCAAGCGTTCCCGACGACGGCCACTGCATTTGCATTTCGCGCCACGCCGACATGCCCTTCGTTCGGAACAACAGCCACACGCCGATCAGCCAGCAGGTGTAGGAGATGATCTGGCTTGGCACCACGAAGTGCTTTGGATCCGGCTTTCCGCCGGTAATCACATAACCAACCACGATCGCGCCCATCGTGCCGATAAACAGACTCGGGCCCATGATGCCGACCGAAATGGCCGCTTCTCGCCAGCCCCAGGTGGTGTTCACTGGCCGTCCTTGGCGACAAGCATTGCGGCGAGCAACGGAATCATAATCTCATGATGCCCCGTCAGCGCGTAGCCTTGCCCGCCCGCGTTGGCGTGCGGGCGCTTGACGACGTTAACGCTGGGCCGGTAGTGCTGAATGAAATCGAAGTTGACCGTCGTGAAACTACGCAGCGAGTGGCCGAGGTTGCGAACTACCGACACCGCTTTCAAGAACACTTCTGGCATCACGACCGCGGAGCCGACGTTGACGTAAACACCGCCGTCGTCGAGGCCGCGCACCATTTCACAGAGCAGACGAAAATCGCGATGCGAAGCCGCGCCGATCGATGCGCCGTCGACGGCGGGGTGGGTGTGCGGTGTGTCGGTGCCGATGGCCACGTGCACCGTTACCGGGATTTTTCGCGCATACGCGCCGCAGAGCAGACTCGCGGGCGCGAAGCGCGGATCAGCCTTTTCGGTGATGCGCGCGCAGACGGCCTCGCCCATGCCGGTGTCGGCGGCGATCGATCCGCGGATGGCCTCGTTCAAGTCGCGGCCCGTTTCTTCGGCCGAGCCGAAACTGCCGTCGGGCAACACGGCTTCGACGTCCTCGCTCGAGTGCCCGGCGACCGCGATTTCGTAGTCGTGAATCGACGCCGAGCCGTTCATCGAAAGGCCGGTGAGATAGCCGCGGTCGGCGAGATCGAGCAGCATCGGTGCGAGGCCGACCTTGATGACGTGCCCGCCGATGCCCCAGAGAATCGCTCGCCGCTTTGTTTTTGCGGCGTGGAGTTTTTCGGCCACGGCGCGCAGCGTATCGGCCGCGAGGATTTTCGGCAGGCTGTCGATGAAGGCGTTCATCGACGCGTCGTTCGAAAGAGGCTTTGCGAACAGATCGGGTGTGACCTTGCCGCCACGGCCATGCAGCGAGACAGTTCGCAGGTTGGCGAAGTCCATCGGCTTGATGTTGTAGATGCTCATAGGTATTTTGCCAGCGCTTGCCCGGTGTGGCTCTTGCGCACTTTCGCAACTTGTTCGGGCGTTCCGGCGGCCACGATCGATCCGCCTTTTTCGCCACCCTCCGGCCCAAGATCGATGATCCAGTCGGCCGATTTGATGACGTCGAGATGATGTTCGATCACGATCACGGTGTTGCCCAGGTCGACCAGTTTTTTGATCACGTCGAGCAGGCGCTTCACGTCTTCGAAATGTAGCCCCGTCGTCGGTTCGTCGAGAATGTACAGCGTCTTCCCGGTCTGCCGCCGCGAGAGCTCCTTGGCCAGCTTAATACGCTGCGCCTCGCCTCCGGAGAGCGTCGTCGAGGATTGTCCGAGATGGATGTAGCCGAGGCCCACGTCGACCAGCGTTTGCAGCTTCTGCTGCAACTGCGGCACGTTCTCGAGAATCGCGAGCGCCTGCTCGACGGTCGCTTCGAGCACGTCGGCGATCGAATGTCCCTTGTATTTCACGGCAAGCGTTTCGACGTTGTAGCGGCGGCCGCGGCAGACGTCGCAGGTCACATAAACATCGGGCAGGAAATTCATCTCTATGCGTTTGAGGCCGTCGCCCTGGCACGCTTCGCAACGGCCGCCCTTGACGTTAAAGCTGAAGCGGCCGGCTTTGTAGCCGCGCTCGCGCGCTTCGGGCAGCATCGCGAATAAATCACGCACGGGTGAAAACGTTCCGGTGTAGGTCGCGGGGTTCGAGCGCGGCGTTCGCCCGATCGGCGATTGATCGATCTCGATGACTTTGTCGATGAGGTCGATGCCCTTGATGCGGCGGTGCGCGCCGGCTTCGGCGCGTGCGCCGTAAAGCGATCCGGCCAGCGACCGGTAAAGGATATCGTTGATCAGCGTCGATTTACCGCTGCCGCTGACGCCCGTGACGACGGTTAACGTGCCGAGCGGAAACGCGACGTCGATGTCGCGCAAGTTGTGTTCTGTCGCACCTTCCACCACCAAATGCTTGCCCGAACCGGGCCGTCGCGCGGCGGGCACTTCGATGCGGCGTTTGCCCGATAGATATTGGCCGGTGAGCGAGTCTTTCGCCTTCGTGATTTGCTTGGGCAGACCAGCGGCGACGAGGTGTCCGCCGAGGCGTCCGGCGCCGGGGCCGAGATCGATGACGTAGTCGGCGCGCTGGATCGTGTCTTCGTCGTGTTCAACGACGAGCACGGTGTTGCCAAGGTCGCGCAGCTTGCAAAGCGTGTCGAGTAAGCGATCGTTGTCGCGCGGGTGCAGGCCGATCGACGGCTCATCGAGCACGTACAAAACACCGCGCAGCTTCGAACCAATTTGCGTGGCGAGGCGGATGCGCTGCGCTTCGCCGCCGGAGAGTGTGGCGGCCGAACGATGAAGGCTCAAGTAGTCGAGTCCGACGGCGAGCAGGAACTCGAGGCGGTGTTCGATCTCCTCGCGGATGCGGCCGGCGATGATCTCCTCGCGCTCGGTGAATGTCCAAGACTTCGCCGATTCCAGCGCGCGCGTGAGAGAGAGTTTGGTGAACTCGGCGATCGAAACATTCTTTACGCGTACAGCGAGCGAAGTGTTTTTCAAGCGAAGGCCGTCGCAGCTTGGGCATGTCGTCGGGGACATGTAGCCCATGAAGTAATCGGCCGCGCCGGTGGGGCCGTCGCGATACATCGTGTCGAGGATTTTGACGATGCCCGGAAACGTCCCTTCGCCTTCGAGAAGGATCTTCTGCTGCGGCTTCGGCAACGATTCGAACGGCTTGTCGATTTTGATTTTGAAACGCTTCGCCGCCTCTTCGACGCGCGCCGACATGACGCTCGATGATCCGCCCGGGCCAAGGCCGCCGTCGAAGAGCGGCTTTGATGGATCGACGATGAATTTGTCGGGATCGAACGACCAATTGCTGCCGAGACCGTGGCACGCCTCGCACGCTCCGAATGGCGAGTTGAAGCTGAAGCTGCGGGGTTCGGGCTGTGGCACCGAAGAGCCGCACTCCGGGCACGCGAGATGTTTCGAAAAAAGCCGCTCCTCGCCGTTAACGACCGCGACGAGCACCAGGCCTGCGGCGAGTTTCATCGCGGTGTCGATACTGGCTTCCAGGCGCTTTTCGATGCCGGGCTTGACGAGCAAGCGATCGACGACAACCTCGATCGTGTGATTGCGGCGCTTGTCGAGCGGAATGTCTTCGTCAAGCGACCGTAGTTCGCCATCGATGCGCGCGCGCACGAAGCCCTGGCGTAGATACTTTTCGAGGTCCTTCTTGTACTCGCCCTTGCGCCCGCGCACGACGGGCGCGAGGATCATCACGCGCTCATCCTGCCGTAGCGTGAGGATTTGATCGAGGATCTGCTGTGTCGATTGCTGCGAGATCGGGATCTGGCAGTTGGGGCAATGCGGCACACCGATCGACGAGTACAGCAGACGGAGGTAGTCGTAGATCTCGGTGACGGTGCCGACGGTGGATCGCGGACTACGGTTCGTCGTCTTCTGCTCGATCGAAATGGCAGGACTCAGGCCGTCGATGGAGTCGACTTCGGGCCGCTCCATCTGATCGAGGAACTGCCGTGCGTACGGCGAGAGCGTTTCGACGTACCGGCGCTGGCCTTCCGCGTAGATGGTGTCGAACGCTAGCGACGACTTCCCCGAACCCGAAAGCCCGGTAATCACCGTCAGCGTGTTGCGCGGAATTTCGACGCTGACGTTTTGCAGATTGTGTTGGCGCGCGCCGTTGACGGAAATCTTTTCGAGCATGTCTAGGCTTGCGGGTCTTTCTTGGATCTGCCGGGTACGTATTCCTTCGCGGATTCGAGTTTCGCGCGCAGCCAGGCGAGAAGGCGTTTGGCGGGCGGGTAGTAGTCGCCGAGAATCATGAGGCCGGGTATGATGAACGGCCATTGCGGCATGACGGGAATCAGCAGGCCGATGATGCCGACGATGAGCAGACCCACGCCGCTGGCGATGCGGACATACTTCCGCCAGCCGCCCGGAGGCGGGGTCTCTATGGACGGAACGGGGGTGTCGGTCGGCACGGCGGGATCATAGCTATTTTCGCACGGTGGCTAGTAGCCGCTCTTCTTGTCGACAAGGTTTAGCAACGGTTCGCCATGCGTGTAACGGCGGACGTTTTCAAGGAAGAATTGCAGGGCTTCGTCGGTCCAGGTGGCGGTGTGATCGGCGCAGTGGGGCGATAGCAGTACGTTCTCCATTGTCCAGAACGGATGACCGGCGGGCAGCGGCTCGACGTCGAACACGTCAAGCCCAGCGCCGCGGATCCAACCTTCCTGCAGTGCCTTGATCAGTGCGGACTCAACGATCACCGGTCCGCGGCCGACGTTCATGATGACCGATGTCGGCTTCATCGCGCGGAGTTCGGCTTCGCCGATCAGTCCGCGCGATTCGGGGGTGAGCGGCGCGGCGGCGAGGAGGTAGTCGACGCCGGCGACCATTTCGGCGCGCTGGGCGATCGTGAACGACTTTTCGACGATGGGGTCGTCGTCGGACAGCGTGGGCCGCCGGCGCAATGCGTGGATCTTCATACCAAGCGCATGCGCGCGCACGGCGGCGGCGCGGCCGATCTCGCCGTAGCCGACGACGCCGAGCGTCTTGCCGTGCACCATCTCGACATCGAACTGCTCCCACTTGGCCGCCATCTGATTGCGCTGCATTCGGCGCAGATCCTTGGCGAAGTGGAAAATCGACGCGATGACGAACTCGCCGAGCGATTCCTTGAAGACGCCGCGCGAGTTGGTCATCGGCACGGTGCTGTCGGCGAGGGCGGGGAAGAGGATGCTCTCCAGTCCGGCCGACAGGCTATGAACCCATTGCACGCGCGGCGCGATGTTCCATACGTCTTTCAGAGGGATGCCTGGCGTCATGCAATAGACGATCACGTCGGCGCTCTCGGCGAGGGGCGCGAGTGTGTCGAGCGTGTTGCCTATGACGTAACGTGTATCGGCGGGCAGTTCGGAGAGCCATTTCAAATACGGCGCATCCGGTTTGGAGACCACGAGCATTGTTGGAGCGGACATCGTTTCCAACGTAGCACGGCGGCTGTGACAAACTGAGTTCGTGGGTCAAATTTGTACGTGCGGCGCCAATCCTCCCGACGACGCGCAGTTCTGTCACCGATGCGGGAGGCCGTTGTTCGCCGAGCCGCCTCCAGAGGTGCAGGACACCGCGCCGTCGATTCCGGCGGTTGAACCGGTTGCGGTGGAAGTCAGCTTCCGCAACTCGAACGCGGTGACGATTTCGTTTCTGACGGCGGCGTGCCTGTTTTTGTTGCTGCCATTCGCGGCGGTCGGCGGCGGCGTTCCTACAATACTCTTGCTGCTCGGCGCGGGTGGGCTGTTTGCCGCGATCGTGTACGGCCGGCGAACGGGAAATGCGATGAGCGTTATGTCAGGCGCGCGAATGGGCTGGATGACGGGCGTGTTCTTCAACGCCATCCTCGTGCTGTTTCTCACCGCGGCGGTGCTGGTGTTGGAACAGCAGGGCGGCGCGATCAAGGCGTGGGAGCAGCAATCCCGCGCGGCGAAAGTTCCGGAAGCGGAGATTCAAGCGGCGCTGCAAGCGCTGCAATCGCCCGCGCAGTTTATCGTCGGCCTGGCCGTCACCTTCATGCTCTTCACACTTCCGATGATTTTGGGCGGTGCGGTTGCGGCGAAGATGTTGGACCGTGGTTCGAGCGAAGCTTAACGATCAGCACGCCGGCGAAGATCACCAGCATGGCGAGCGATTCCTTCGCGCCGAACGGTTCGTCGTAGTAGAGCTTTCCGAGCGCGGCGGCGACGACGGGATTGATGTAGGTGTAGGTCGAGACCAAGGAAACAGGCAGCGTTTCCAGGGCGTAGATGTAAGAACTATAGCCGACGATCGAGCCGAAGGTCACCAACCAGATCACGCCAGCGACGCCGGTCGCCGTGAAGTGAACCGGATGTTCGGGAATAAAGAGCGCGGCGACGAAATAGACCGTGCCGGCCGCCAGTTGCTGCACGGCGCCGGTGACGAGGGGATGCGATTCTCCGCGGAACCGGCGCTGAAAAATCGACCCCACGTTCCAGAACAAGCTGCCAACCTGCAGGACGAGAAAGCCCTTCCACACGTTCGGACTCATCGTGAAATTGCCGTCGGCCGGGACAAGTAGCACGACTACTCCGCCGAGGCCGATGAGAAGGCCGATGGCGAGCGGCATCGTGAGTCGCTCGCCTCGCGGCATCGCCGACTCAATACCGACGAGCCAGAACGGCGCGGTCGTCAGGAACAATGCGGCGAGGCTTGACGGAATCCAGAGCTCCGAAAACGTCAGGCACCCGTTGGCGACGCCGAGCATCATCAGGCCGAAGCCGCAAGTGCGCGCCAGTTCGCGCCCTTTCGGAAGCGGCATGCCTTTCCAGATCGCCCACGCCAGCAGGATTCCGCCCGAAGTCAAAAATCGCGTGGCGATGAGGGCCAGCGGCGGAAACGATTCGAGGGCCATGCGGATGCCGAGGTACGTCGTGCCCCAGAAAAAGCAGATGGAAATCAACGCGGCATAGGAAAGCGCGCGTTGCGAGGTGCCCATGAACCAGAATATCATCGCGGCGCGGGTGGCTGCCGCTGTTATGATATGGGCTTGATCGTTACGCTCACATTGAATCCCGCCGTCGACCGCAATGTCCAGGCCGACCGGCTTGTGTTTGAAGACCGCGCCTACATTCTCTCGACCAACGAAACCGCTGGAGGCCGTGGTATTAACGCGTCTACAGTCATTCACGCTTTTGGCGTCGCGACGAAGGCGATCGCGTGCACCGGCGGCAAGAACGGCAAGCGGTTTGAGGAGTTGTTGGCGGGCGTGGGATTTCCCACCGCGCTGGTGAAGATTCGTCACAGCATTCGTGCAAACCTCACAATCGTGGACAAGCAGGGGCTTGCTGTGAAGTTGAACGAACGCGGGCCGCACATCCAGGCGTCGGAGTTGGAAAAGGTTGAGCGCACGGTCGCCGACAACCTCGACGGCGCCAAGTGGCTGATGCTGTGCGGAAGCGTGCCGCCGGGCGTTGCGCCGGATTTCTACGCGCGGATTATTCGGCTGGCGCAAAAGGCAGGTGTGAAGACGCTGCTCGATACCGACGGTGACGCGCTCGTCAGCGGCATGGACGCGGGGCCGACGGCGGTAGCGCCGAATCAGGCGGAGGCGGAGCGGTTGCTGAATCGCGCGCTGATCACCCAGGCGCATTTCAAGAACGCGGCCGCGCGGATGGTGGCGATGGGCGCCGAGTCCGCGATTGTATCGCTGGGTAGCCGCGGCGCGGTCGCCGCGAATAAGGACACCGTGATCAGCGCGGCGGCGCCTTCGATCGACGCGGTTTGTCCGATCGGCGCGGGCGATGCGCTGGCGGCGGCGTTTGTGTGGGCGCTGGCCGACGGCAAGCCGTTTGAAGACGCCGTGAAGTGGGGCGTTGCGGCCGGGACCGCTTCGGCGGCGCTGCCCGGAATTTCGTTTCCGACGCTGGCCCAGACGGAGAAGATGTACTCTCGGGTCGAATTGCGCTAGCCGACGCTTGAAAGCCGGCGGACAATGCTACCCTAAGGGCATACAGCACCCGTCAGTGGGTACTGTGACAGGGTACAAATCGCAAAAAGGGGAAAGAACATGAAGCGAACCATCGCTTGCTTGTTGGCGTTCGCATACGCGCTTACCGCGCAGATTACGAACTCGGAAATTCTCGGCACCGTTCATGACGCCTCGGGCGCCGTTGTCGGTCAGGCCAAGATCACTATCAAGAACACAGAGACCGGTATTAGCCGCGAAGCCGAAAGCTCGGCCGAGGGTAAATTCCGCGTACCGCAGCTTCAACCGGGCAGCTACACGATCTCGGTCACCAAATCCGGATTCGGCACGCTGACGCAGGGGCCGATTATCCTGCGCCTCAACCAAGCGGCGGAGTTCAACCTTAAGCTGCAAGTCGCCGGCGTTGCCGAGACGATCAATGTCACGGCCGATACGCCGCTGATTAATACGACCAACTCCGAGGTCGGGCAGAACTTTGAAGCGAAGCGGATCGCGGAACTTCCGCTGGCGCCGAATCGCAACATGTTGAACCTGGCGTTGAACGTTGCGGGCGTAAGCCAAATTTCCAGCGGCCAGTCCGACTTCGCCAGCGGCATCAGTTTCTCCGCCAACGGCATGCGCGTGCGGTCGAACAATTTCATGCTCGACGGCCAGGACATCAACGACCCTTCGGTTACCGGCTCCGGTCAACAATTCAACAACCCCGAAGTGATTCAGGAAGTCCGCGTGATCACCAATCAGTTTGCCGCTGAATACGGCCGGTCCGCCGGTTCCGCGGTCAGCATGATCACCAAGAGCGGCACCAATGAGTTTCACGGGTCCGGTTACTGGTTCCACAATTCTAATACCTTCAATTCGCGGTCAAATCTCGACAAAAACGCGCGCCTGCAGCGCACGCCATTCCGCAACGAGAACTTCGCGGGCATGACGCTCGGCGGACCCGCGATCAAGAACAAGACCTTTTTCTTCGGCTCCGCGCAGCGCTGGTGGGACCGCCAACTTGGCTCGGGTAGTTCGATCAATGGCGCGCCGACAGCCGAAGGTAAGACCGCGCTGCAGCCGTTTGCGGCCCGTAGCGCTCCGCTTCGCGCGCTGCTCGAATTCCTGCCCGCCGGAAATGCAACCGCGGGAATCGCACCACAAACGTTTACGGCCGACGGCCGCACGATTTCAGTGCCTCTCGGCAGCCTGACCGGCACGGCGCCGAACCTGATCAACAATACGCAGTGGCTGGTTCGTGCCGATCATAATCTGAGCGACGCCCACCGCCTCACGTTCCGTTACAACAGCGGAGACAACCAGCAGATTTCGGGCCAGGCCACGCCGACTGGCTTGACGTCCAACGCCTTCTCGCTTCCCAAAGCCGCCACCGCCGCTTGGAACTGGACCGTCAATTCGAACACCTACACCGAATTGCGTACCAGCTACGCTCGGCAGGAAACAGGCACCGTCGCCGCGGATCCGCGCAGCGAGCTGATTCCGTCGATCGAAGTGAATTCGCTCGGTCTGACCGGGTTCAATGCCGCCAACTCGCGCACCGCCATCGGCCTAGCGGTCAACCTGCCTCAAGCCCGAGCGAACAACACCTATCAGCTGCAGTACACGGTTGGCCATATTCGCGGCAATCACACGTACAAGGCGGGCATCGACTTCCGTGAGCAGCACATTAAGAGCTTGTTCCTTCCGACGCTGCGCGGCCGGCTTGCTTACGAAACGCTGCAAGATGTCGTTGACGATCGCGCGCAGACCTCGCAGATCAACGCGGCCCTCCGCGGCGGCGCGACGTTTTACTACAACCGCTTCAAGGACTACATGTTCTTCGTGCAGGACGAATGGCGTGTAACGCCGAACTTCACCTTGAACTACGGCATCCGTTACGAATCTCCCGGCAATCCTTTCCTTGACCTGCAGCGGTTGAACGACAGTATCGTCGCGGCCAACAACAACGATCCGCGCTACAAGATGGACAAAGCGCCGCCCCGCGATAACAACAATTGGGCGCCTCGGATTGGCTTCAACTACCGTTTAGATGGCGGCATCTTCGGCCAAGGCAAGACTGTGCTGCGCGGCGGGTACGCCCGCACTTACGACTTTGCCTTCATCAACATCGGTCTGAACATGTTCTCCGCGTTCCCGTTCTTGAATTCGGTGACGTTGGCGCCGCGCACGGCGAATTCGATGCCAACGCTGCTCCTCGCCGGGCAGACCCCGATCACCGCGCCCGATACGCTCGTGCGTACGATCGTCGATTCAAGCCTGCGCTCGCCCTTTGCCGAGCAATTCAGCGTCAACATGCAACGCCAACTCGGCAATGATTGGTCGTTTACGGCCGGTTGGGTAGCCACGAAGGGTTCGGCGTTGTTCCAGACCGTTGACGGGAACCCGACGACCGGACCTTCGGCTTCTGGCGCATTGGTGCGCGTCAATCCCGCGCGCGGCGTAATCCGGCTCCGGGCAAATACGGCATCGTCGATCTATCATTCGCTGCAATTGTCGGCGGAGAAGCGGTACAGCAAGGGCTACAATCTCGGCGCGCACTATACGTGGTCGAGCTTCATCGACGACGCGTCGGAGATCTTCAATCCTGCCGTTAACGGTGACGTCGCGGTCAGCCAAGATAGCTTCAACCGCCGTAACGACCGGGGCCGTTCGACCTATGACCGCCCCATGCGCCTGACGTTGACGATGGTCTACGACGTGCCAAAGGATGGCTTTATGAACCGTCTGCTTCCCGGCATGCAGTTCAACGCCTTCTGGACCGCGCAGTCGGGAGCGCCCTTCACACCGCTGAATGGCACCGATCCGTTACGCCGGTTGTCCGGTATCGACGGGCTGGTCGGAAACGCGATTCGTCCGAACGTGGCCACGAATCTAGACATATCGAGCCAGACGCTCAACGATTTGTATCCGATCCGCACATCGCTGTTCCAGGTGATGACCGCGCAGAACACGACTACCGGTCTTGGCAACGCCGGCCGCAATACGCTACGCGCTGACGGCATCGGTAATCTCGATCTCGGCGTCAGCCGGAACATGGAGATCCTTCCCGACGGCCGCCTGAAGGCGCAGATCCGCGCGGATATGTTTAACATCACCAACACGCGTAATTTCGGTATTCCGGAATCGCGCGCGAATTCGGCAAACTTCCTGAACCAGTGGGGCCAGGACGGCGGCCGCCGCCGCATCCAGATGGCCTTGCGGTTCATCTTTTAACAACACTCCGCGGCCGGCGTTCTTGTAACGCCGGCCGCAATTTGCTCTTCTAAAGAGAGTATGAAAACTTTACTGTTCGTTCTTACCGCCGCACTGCCCGTTCTCGCGCAAAAAGAAAACCCGCACGCCGCGCGCCTCGAAGAGGCCGGCGTCGTGCTGCAAGAGATCATGGACACCAAGGATAAGGCCATTCCGCAGGATCTGCTCGATCGCGCTGAATGCGCAATCGTCGTACCCGGTGTCAAGAGCGGCGCATTCATCATCGGCGGCAAATACGGCCGTGGCTTCGTCACCTGCCGCAAGAGTGGCGGCGGTTGGAGTTCGCCCGGTTCGGTGAAGGTCGAGGGTGGTTCGGTCGGATTTCAGATCGGTGGCTCGGAAACCGATGTCGTGATGCTGGTTATGAACGAGCGTGGCGCGAAGCGTCTGTTCGAAAAGAGCAAATTCACCGTCGGCGCCGAGGCGATGGCCGCGGGCGGGCCGGTCGGCCGCACTTCGTCGGCGGAAACCGATGCGACGATGCGCGCAGAGATTCTTTCGTGGTCGCGCTCGCGGGGCCTGTTCGCCGGCGTTTCGCTCAAGGGCGCGACGATGCGCGAAGACACCGACGCGAACGAAGGCCTCTATGGCGCGAAGAAGTTGAAGAACATCGACATCGTGATGGGCGGCAAACAGCCCGCGCCGGCGTCGGCGGGCAAACTGCTGGGCCTGCTGAACAAGTACTCCTCGCGCAAGGGAAAGTAACCGTCCTGACCGAAACCTGACACGCGCCGCCTATACTCGTAGGCGGCGCGTGTCGCTTTGCTC
>VFZQ01000069.1 GCA_016871135.1 Acidobacteriota bacterium
ACGCAGGCTTGCACCAGCATCTCCCCTCCCATCATTTGGAACGGGATCAGCTTCCAGCCGTTATTGCCGCCGATCTTGGTTGTGAAACTTGGCCCGTGTATGATCGTCGGCGTCGATAACCCCATCGGGCCGACCTCTTGCTCAATCACCGTCTTGAAGTTCCCAATTACCATGTTCGATACCTCGGCGATCGCGTCCAAAACGTCTTCATTCACCGTGGCGCATTCGCTCACGAGCATCGCGCCGGCGATTTTGCACGCCAGATCCGGCTTTCACAGAATCGCGCCGGTCCGGACCCAGGGCCGGCCAGGCCAATCAGCGCAATCAGTTCTTCGGCCTCCTGCAACGGGTGCGCGATCCGCTGAGGACCTCCGGCCGTCACCTTTCATCCGAGCATCTTCGAGCAAAGCCCATCGACGGCTTGGTTCAAGGTGTCCATCACTAACCCCTGCATCTCTTCAGTGGTTACGCTGTCCTCCTGCCTACACTAAACCAATCAACTTCTCTTTGATTTGATTCGCCGTGAACGGCTTCCGCACGTATCCGCGCGCGCCCAGATCCACCGCTTCCAGCACCTTCGCCTGGCTGCCCTCGGTCGTGATCATG
Source organism: Acidobacteriota bacterium (assembly GCA_016871135.1). Taxonomy (GTDB): domain Bacteria; phylum Acidobacteriota; class Terriglobia; order Bryobacterales; family Bryobacteraceae. Next base: position 607 of record VFZQ01000069.1, read on the forward strand.
ACTACCGGGATGTTGCTCCACTGCGCGTTGGCACGCATCTGCCCCAACAGTTGTATTCCGTCCATGTTCGGCATGTTGATCTCGGAGAGGACAAGATTGAACTGGCGCTGCTTCAGCTTCTCAATCGCCTCCAGTCCATCGGCCGCTTCTTGAATCTCGCCGAACGTCATCTCCGTCTGCATGAGTACCCGCTGTAGGATCTTCCGGATCGCCGCCGAATCATCCACGATCAATACGTCCAACGCCATCGCCGATTTCCCTTTCCGCGTCTGTTGCGCTCCTTTCCCTTTTCGGCAACCTGCCCGGGAATATGAGCCCGGCTGATCGCCCGAAATTTTCTTGATACATCCGCTGGGCGTGCCGCACTTCTATACGATGCTAGCCGCCGCGACTGCCCCCTCTTTCGACCCATTCACGCCGCGCACATTGCGCATCGCGCTGAAGTACCCTCAAACTTGGCGCCAGCCGGCCCGGACCGCCGGCGCATCCGCCCAACGCGCTGAGAACTGGCTCAAGCGGCGCGGGATCCTTGCTTGCCCTGAAATCCAAAGCAGTCTGCGATCCGTCCGAGCGTCCGAGCTCGCGCCCCGTCTGTTTCCTTCGGCCACTGGGAGCCGCGTCGAAATCATCGCTCAGTCGTTGCTCTTGTGGTCCGTCCAGACGCAGAAACCAGAGGTCGACCTGTCCGCATGCTGGAACGACGTGATCGCCGACTCGGCAGAGCTGATGCCCGAGTCCTGGCGAGGCCGGTTTTGCGCCGCCCGCAGTGACCGGCCCGAGCTTTTGCCGCTCATCCTCGTCGAATTGCTCTGCGCCAGCCCGTTGTCGGATGAGGTGCTGGCCGATCCCGATTGCTCCGCGCTTCTAAATGCCGGCGCCGACTGCCTGGCGGCCTCCCAGATCCTGTGCTCGGATGCGATCCGCGGTACTTCTCTCGGAACGCTCCGCTGGAACGAGTACCTTCACAACTCGCAGGTGCGGACGGTCCGGCGAATCGCACTGCGTCTTCAGGAACGTCACCGCAACAACAAGAAGATTGGCCAATGGCTAAGTGGCATCTTTCAAGTGCTGGCCGGCTATGCCGAGTGGTCGGCGGATGTCGCCCGGTCCAAGGGTGCCGCTAACATCGACATCGCCGTGACGCTGATCTGAGTCACCCGCAAACTTCAACGCGACCAGGCTCCTCAAGTGGCTCGCCTGCACTTTGCAGATACAAAAGGTGCCGCTCCAATGCCGCTGCTTCGATGAGCGCTATTCTTCGCCAGTGCAGCAACCACTCGGTCAGCCTTCGATTTCGCGCCGCCAGTTCGTCCAATTCCTCGAGTGACTTCGCTCCTTGTGCGATCCGTTCGGTCAAGACGCCGCGCCGGTTTATCAAGTCGCTCGCCTCGGGGGACTCGGCCGTCCCGCCGATCAATGTCTCGTCCAGCGCCGCCAACTCTTCCCAATCGCCCAGAACCTTCATCTATCCATCGTTCTTCCCGAACAGCGCGAGTTGTACGCTCTTATAACTGGCCTCGACGATTCGGCCCTGTGATTCGATCCTTCCCAGCAACGCGTCCACGGCCTGCAACTTCTCGGCGTTGCTCTTCTGCAGTGCCGCCAGACGACTGGTGAGTTCCTCGATTCGCGCCTTGAGCCGCTTGTCGGTCTCATCGTATTTTGCCGTTTGAACCGCGATCAGTCCCGTTACCGGGTCCGAGATCTGCGTCAGCCGGCTTTGTTGTCCGCCGAAACCGGCCGTCGTCGTTCCCAGGTACGAAAAGACGTCCTGCACTTGGGAATCCGACAGGGCGTCAAAGGTGGCTGCATCGAGTTTTGCCTTGCCATCGGTTCCAAACGAGATGCCAAACTGTGCCAGATTCTTGATCGCGCCTGTCCCGGTGTAACCGGCTAGACTTCGCAGCGAATTCTTGATCTCCCTGACCGACAGATCGCCGGTCAACAATCCCGCGGTTTCGCCGATCTGGGAGTCCGAATCGGCGAGTAGCTGGTTATAAGCGTTCACGAAGGTCTGCAACTTTGTGGATAGCGTCGATCGGCTGGTGGTCAGCGTCAACGACACCGATTCGCTGCCCGTCGTTGTTCCGGTCAGGCTGAACGTCACACCGCTCACGACGTCGTTGATCGTGTTCGACGTCTTCGAAACAGCCGCTCCGTTGACCTTGAACACGGCGTTTGCCCCATTGTCGGTCGTCGCCAATAAATTGGTCGCCGCGCCGGTCGGATCGTCCACAAGGGTGATCGGCTTCTCCCCGGCGGTGTTCGAGGTCAGAGAAAGATAGAAAGGCGTCGCTCCCGTGCCCGTCGTCAACACCGTCGCCGTCACGCCCGCACCCAGAGCGTTGATCTTGTCCCGAACGCCTTGCAGATTATTCTCCGCCGGCGTCAGGGTAATGTCGTGCGTCGCGCCGTTAAATGTGAGCCGTACCGAACCCGTCGCCGAAACCGTCGCCGCGTTGCCGATTGCATAGCCCGCCGAACTCGCCGACGCCGCGCGCGCCAGCGACGTGATTTCGGTGATCGAGTAACTCGCCGGACTGTTGGCCGCTACCGCCCCGATCGTTACCTTCGACGTATTCGACGACGAGCCCGTGAGCGCCTTATTAGCCCCGATTTCCCCAAGCGCCTTTACAGCGCTTGCTAAACCATCGACCGATGTCCGCAGCCCATTGGCGATCGTCTTCTGTTGCAGGACCTTACCTTGCTCGCTCTGCAACTGGCTGATCGGTTGGGATGCAATCGCCACCGTCCGCTCCAGGATCTTCTGAAAGTCGGCCGAATAGCTGCTGATGCCGGAGAATGTAAGCGGTGCTATTCCCACATCCATCTCATCGGCCCCCTTGCGGGGAAGTATGAGAGGAATTTTCCCTAGGATGAATCCGCAGTGCACGGACCCCGGGCAGTTCGACACCCGCGCAAGGATTGTATCCTGAGTCAGTGACTCGCAGACAGATCCTCGCCGGCCTCACCGCCGCCAGCCATTCGAAAGCCGCCACGACCCTCCGCGCCGGCGCCGCCACCGCCAACATCTCTCCCGCCATCGGTACCTCACTCGCCGGTTTCATGACCGATCGCAAGACGGTCGACGTTCACGACGAACTCCTCGTCCGCTGCGCCGCCATCGAAAGCGGCTCTTCACGCACGCTGCTGGCGACGATCGATTCCTGCATGGTCCCGCGCTCCATTCTCGATCGCGCGCGAGCCCGCATCGCCCGCGAGAATTCCGTCGACCCCGCCTGCATCCTCATGAGTTCCACCCACACCCATAGCGCTCCGCCCGCCATGCATCTGTTTCAAAGCCTGCCCGACGCCCACTACGTCGCCATGCTCGAACAGCGCATCGGCGATGCTGCGCAGATGGCATTCCGCCGCCTCCGCCCGGCCCGCATCGGTGCGGCCTCTGGCGTCGAGCCGACTCTCGTTTTCAATCGCCGCTACTTCATGAAGGAAGGCGCCGTGCCTCCCGACCCCTTCGGCGGCAAGACCGACAAGGTGCTCATGAATCCGCCTACCACGGGGGACGCGATCATCAAGCCCGCCGGTCCCGTCGATCCCGAACACCCCGTCATCGCCGCTCTCGGCGACGACGGCCGCATGATCTGGGTCTATGGCAGCTACGCCCTCCACTACGCCGGTTTTAATCCCGCCGACCACGCCAGCGCCGATTACTTCGGCGCCTACGCTCGCCGCGTCGAACGCGCCCTCGACGACGACTGCGTCGCGCTCCTCGCCAACGGCTGCGCGGCCAACATCAACGGAATCAATCCCGCCCGGCCCTATCCGCCCACGCGCGACTACACCGTCATTGAGCGCACCGCCAGCGTTCTCGCCTTCGAGACGATGCGCGTATTGAAAACGATCGAGTACACAGCCGACATCAAGCTTCAAGGCGCGCTGGAAGACGTTGAAATAGGCGTTCGCCGGCCATCGGCGCAAGAGACCGCCGAGGCCATCAAGCTGGTGAGCGACAACCCCGGCAACGCCTACAAGGAGCGTCCTCTGATCTACGCCCGCGAAACTGTTTTCATGTCGAGATTCCCCGCCGCGGTCAACGTTCCGGTGCAGGGTCTGCGAATCGGCAATACCGGCATCGGCGCCTTTCCCGGAGAGACATTCGTCGAACTCGGGCTTCAGATCAAACGGCTCAACCTATTCAAGACCACGGCGGCGATCTCAATCGCCAACGATGCCTGCGGCTATATCCCAACCGTCGATGCGTTCGATGTCGGCGGGTATGAAACCTGGCGCGCCAAGTCGAGTTATGTGGAGCGCGATGCCGCCTCGAAACTCACCGCTGGCGTCGAGCGAACGCTCCGAAAAGTCTGAGGCAGTTCAGTCCCGCCCGCGCCATCGCATCCTTCCTTAGAGCCGTTGCGGGAAACGACCAAACAATCCGCAAAATTGTGCCAAACTCGGCAAGAGTGTCGCAATGATCCCAACTCCCGCTTCTACGTTAATCGACCGACGGATCGCCGAACTTGGCGATTGGCGCGGCGAAACCCTCGCCCGCTTGAGAAAGCTGATCCTCGAGGCGGTCCCCGGCGTGACCGAAGAGTGGAAGTGGGATGTCCCGGTCTGGTCTCACAACGGCATTATCTGCACCGGTGAGACCTACAAAAAAGCCGTCAAGCTGACGTTCGCCAAGGGGGCGTCTCTTTCCGATCCCGCCCGTTTGTTCAACTCCAGCCTCGAAGGAAAGACCCGCCGGGCGATCGATATTCGCGAAGGTGAGAAACTCGACGAGCGCGCGTTCAAGGCTCTGATAAAGGCCGCGGCTCTTCCCGGTCGCACGCCGTAGGCGACAACCTCGCGATACTCCCGAATCCGTTCCGCCGTGTTTTCCGCCGTGTTTTCCATTGACAACTCTATCGATCGTCGATATAGTTGACTCGTGACGCCCACGGAATTTGAAGTGTTGGTCTCGCTGGCGGGGGGCGAGAAGCACGGCTACGCGATCATGGCGGAGGCCGGCGTGGGAGCCGGCACGTTGTACACGATGCTCGATCGATTGATGAACGACGGCGTGGTCGAACAATCGGCGCGAAAGCCGCAACCGGACGAGGACCAGCGGCGCCGGTACTACAAACTCACGCGCGCCGGGCGGCGCGCGCTTACCGAGGAGGTCGCGCGGCTGGAGAACCGGCTTCGCGCCGCCCGCAGGAGGTTAACGCAAAATGCTTGACCGCATGACTCGCTTGCTGCTGCGTTTGTATCCGGAAGAGTTTCGCGCGCGGTTCGGCCCCCAGATTGAAGCGGATTTGTTTCATCCCTCGTCGAACCGCTTGCTGGCGTTGGGCGATATCGTGGGCTCGGCGATTGCGTACCGCCTGAAATCGCCCGGTCCGTACATCTGGCTGGCGGCGTGCGCGTCGGCTTTGGCGATCGTAGGCGCCGCGGCCGCGGTGATTCCGCGGTGGCGGCCCGCGTTCGACTCCGAAATCGCCGTGTGGGTCCTGCTCTTCTCGGCGGTTTTCCTCGTCCTGTTCGGCACCCTGTTTCTGGCGGTCCACTGGCTGCAATGCTCGAAGTCGAAAATCTGACGAAGCGGTATCGAGGCATCACCGCGCTCGATAACGCGAGCTTCCAGATTCGGCCGGGCGAGATTTTGGGTTACTTAGGGCCGAACGGCTCTGGTAAGAGCACGACGGTGAAAATCGTCACCGGGTTGATCGAACCCAGCGACGGCATCGTGAAATTCCATGGAAGGCCGGTGTCGGAAGACCCGGTTGGATTCAAGCGGAGGATGGGCTATGTGCCCGAAGAACCGCAACTGTACGGGCACCTGACGGGCACGGAGTATCTGTTGTTCGTCGCGCGATTGCGGGGAATCGAATACGCCATGGCGCTGCGGCGCGCCGAGAATCTGATGCGGTTGTTTCAACTGCACGACGCGCGCCATTCCGCGATGGTGAGTTATTCGAAGGGCATGCGCCAGCGTGTCTTGCTGGCGGCGGCCATTCTCCACGATCCGGAACTCCTGATATTGGACGAGCCGTTTTCGGGCTTGGATGTCAACGCGGCCCAGCTGCTGCGCGGGCTGATGCAAGTGTTCGCGCGCGAAGGAAAGATGATCCTGTTCAGTTCGCACGTGCTCGAGGTTGTCGAGAAGGTCTGCTCGCGCGTCGTGATCTTATACAAGGGCAAGATCGTACTCGCGGATTCGATCGAGAATCTGCGGTCGTCGATGGCGCCGGACTTGGAGAAGATATTCGCACAGGCGACGCATCAGGAAGACGCGGTTCCAGTGGCGGAGTCGATTCTGGCTGCGGTGCGTCGATGAGCCCGCGCCGATTGCTGATTGAACATTTCTTTGCCGGAATGTTTCGTAGCGAAATGTTGTCCGAGGCCGGGATCGAAAACTACCGGACATGGCTTATATCGGCGGCGGCCGCGTTGTTTGCATTTCACACGCAATTCGCGCGTTTGCGCGCGCGGAACTTCGGGCAACCGTCCGACGAACTCTTCGTGACCGCGGCCAGTTTCGTGACCGTCTTGCTGCTCGTCTCCTTCGAGTGGCAGTCGCTGTTCCCGGGCGCCCGGGACTGGCAGGTGTTGTCGCCGCTGCCGGTGCGCAAGTCCGATATCTTCGTGGCACGTCTGACGGCGCTCGGAATGTTCCTGGGAATCGCGATGATTGCGGCAAACCTGGTACCCTCCGGGCTCTATCTGTCCTGGCGGCACTGGGTTGCGGCAATCGGCGCGGGATTACACGCGGTGTTGCTGGCGATGGCCCTCCAGGGCCTATGTTTGTTGGTGTTGCCGCGCGTTTTCGGCTTTGTGGTCCAAGCGCTGCTGCTAGCCGTTAGCATCGTTTCCTTGCCGCTGTTATTGCATGTGCCAGGGTTGCGCGCACTTGATCGGCTCGAGTGGCTGCCGCCGATGTGGTGGGTGGGCGTATGCGACGCGCGGTATGCGCGGTTGGCCGATCGCGCTTGGATCGGACTGGGCATCTGCTTCGTGGTCGCGATGGTTTCTTGCGCCGTACTCTACCGCCGGTTCGGAGAATTCGCCTCGCCTCCGCTTGCGCTATCGGCGTGGAGGTCGCCGCTCACGGCGCTGAACAGGCTGAGCGATCGAGGCGTGTTGGCCTTCGTCGCGTTGACTCTGGCTCGTGCGCCGCAGCACCGGTTGCTGCTGATTGGGATCGCGCTGTTCGGCGCGGCGTTCACATTCGAGGGCTTTGTCGTCGCGCTGCTGAAGAGTGGGAGGAACCTGTCGGCGATCGCCCGTGCCTTTCCGCTGTTGCTGGGAATGAGCCTGACGGCTGCGCTGACAATGTGTTTCCGATTGCCCGCCGAATGGCGAGCGCACTGGGTGTTTCGCGTGACCGAAGATCCATTGGAGCGTCCGGGGCAGCTTTCAGCCACCGTCGCCGCACTATATTTCTTCGGCGCCATGCCAGCGCTGGTGATCGCGCTGCCGTTTCAAGTGGCGGCATCCGGTCCGCTCACCGCGGCCGCGGGGCTTCCGATTACATTCGGATTCTTGGCCTGTTTAATCGAACTGCGCGTGCAGAGGTGGTATCGAATCCCGTTCACGTCGACCTACGCGCCATCGCAAATGCCGGCGGCAATCGCCCTGGTAATGTTCCTTGCCTCCTTCCTCGCCTTCGGATCCTTCGGCGGAATGCTGGTCGGCGTGGCGGCGTCATCAGTCCAGGGGTTTGCGATAGTAGGCGGGATCACGGCCGTTACCTGGGTCTTGTTACGAAGAAAGCGGCTCGCGCACTGGGGCGACGAGCCGCTGGAATTCACCGACGACGCTGGCGAAGTGTTGGTGACGCGTTTTGCGCCGGAGTGATCAGGAGCGCACAGGCCGGAACGAGTCCGTTGTGCGCGGCTCCTCAAAACGTAAAGCGCAGCGAGGCCTGCATCCGCCGCGGCGCCCGCGCGCCGATCACTTCGCCAAAGCGCGTGTTGACATTCCGTCCCTGCGCGTCGAAACGCGCGGTGGCATCGACGCTATCGTATTGCGTGTGATTAAAGGCGTTGTACATCTCCCAACGAAGCTGGAGATTCTTCTTCTCGCCGCCAACGGGGAATAGCTTAAAGAACGAAATGTCCCAATTGCTCTGGCCAGGGCGGCGGAACACGTCCTTGGGCGCGTTGCCAAAATCGCCGCGAAGCGGGCGGGCGAAAACGTCGGGGTTGAAGAACTGCGAGAAGCTACGCGATCCGTAGCCCTTCTGGGACTTCCCGGTGACATTGATGCGAGCGCCGTCGCCCCCGCCGGTGATGTCGAATGCGTCGACGGTTGAGAAGCCGACGCCGGACGGCAATCCGCTGGCGAAGGTTGTAATACCGGAGATCTGCCAGCCGTCGAAGATCAGCTTGCCGGCGCGGTTGGGCATGATTTTCGACGATGTGCCAGGGAGATCCCAAATGTAGTTGGCGACAAAGATGTGCGTCTGATCGAATCCGGCCTTGCCGTAGTTCCATACGCGCAAAGGGCGATAGACCGCGACGCCATCGCCATCGCTGTCGGTGTAGTCCATCGTTTTCGACCACGTGTACGCGATCGACACGTTGACGCCCTTGGCCATGCGGCGGTTCAGCGTCGTCTGCAGCGAGTTGTAGCTGGAGGTCGAAGAGAAGTCGTTGTAGGTAATGCCGGTCCAGCCAGGGAACGGACGGAAGAAGTTGTCGTTGAGCGGAGTGGATGGATTCTGCGGATCGGCGTTTTGCGGCAGGAAGCGAGCGCCGTAAGGCACCGTGTTGAGATTTCGGCTGACCTGTAAGTGCCGGCCGACATTGCCGACGTAGCTCACATTGACAACGGTCCCACGGCCGATATCGTGCTGGACGCCAAGCGTATAGTTGTACATCGACGGCGTGATCGCCTTGCGTTCGAACGTGGACGTGCCGCCGGGGAATATGGTGCCCGCGGTGTTCAGGTAGGTGTCGAGGTTTCCGTAAAAAATCTGCGGCGTGACCTGAATGGGCGGGTTCTGCGAGTAGCCGCGGACGCCCGGCGAAACGGTGTTGTGAAAGACGCCGAAGCCGCCGCGCACGGCGGTCTTACCATTGCCGAACGGATCGTAGGCGAACCCTAGCCGGGCTTCGGGAAGGATGCGCTCCTGGTCGCGGAACCCGCGCGGATAGCTTTTATCGGTGGCGACGACGGAGCCGTTAAATGGATCTCCCGAGCCGGGCACGATGGCGCCGATGAAGACGGCGGGGAAGATCTCGTTGTTGCGCGGATTCACTGCGCGGCGTCCTTGCGGCGTGGCGATGGGCCGGTAGAGAGTTGGAATCTTCGAAGTGTCGAAGCGGGCGAAGTCCCAGGCCGCGGCCTGATTGCGGGCGTGGTACCACTGGTTGTACCAGATGAAGCGCAGTCCGGCGTCAACGGTCAGCTTGCGGTTGACTTTCCACGCGTCCTGGACGAAGAATGCCGTCGAGGTCTTGCGCCCTTCATTCGATGGGCGCGACTGCGACTCGGTGTAGTTGGAAAAATTCCCGAGCAGCGCGTTGGAGTAGGCGTAGTTGGAATCGAAGGGGTTGTTCACGTCGCGGCCGAACGAATAGTTGCCACCGTAGTTGCCCTGTTCGCCTTCGTAGTTGCGGGTGCGTTCGAAAAAGAAACCGCCCTTAAACGTATGAGCGCCAAGCGTGTAGGTTAAGTTGTTCGTAAAGTTGATGACCGTATCGGCGCCGCGCAGCGGAAACCGGCCGTCATAGCTGATTGCCGCCGCACCAGGGACGCCTCCAAAGGATGCCTGCGGAATGATGCGAAGTCCGTTGTTGGCCGGAAAGAACTGCCCAAGCGTCGCGAGTCCGCGCTCATTGCGCTGCATGAGCTTCAACTGTTCGTCGTTCTCCGGCGGGCCCTTCTCGACGCCGTGGCGCGCACCGCCCATGAATTCGTTCACCAGCCGGGGGCTGAGGATCTTGGCGTAGTTGAGTACGATGCCGTTGTCTGTGTAAGTGTAGTGCTGGCGGACAAGACCCCAGTTCGACGAACCGGCTGCGACGGCGTGTCCAAGCGAATCGGCGTACCACGTGGATCCGCGTACGTTGATGGAATCGCTGTTCGTCGGCTTCAGATCGATGCGGAACAGGTGCTGGTTGCGAGGCTGGTTAATCGATTCCTGGAACTGGTAGTTGAAGTTGCCCCGGGTCAGGTTCCGGTCCAGGGTGTTGGGGGTGGGGAAGATATTGAGTATCGCCTGGCCATTGCGGTTGATGCGCGAGGCGGGAACAAGATTGCCGGGGAAGTTGGTGCCGGCGAGAGGATCGCGGATATTGATGCGCGCCCCGTTTTGATCGAGCGTTTGCGTGAAGTCGCCGCGCCGCTCCAGATCGCTTGGAGTGGTCACCTGCCGGACCGCCTGCGGGTTCTTCACCCAGGACTGTTCGTAGGAGTAGAAGAAAAACACCTTGTCCTTGCTGTTTTTCCAAAGCTTCCCCATCGGGACAGGGCCGCCCAGCGTCGCGCCAATCGTGGTGTACCGATAGATCGGTAAGCCGACGCCGTTGCGGTTGTTGAAGAAGTTGTTGGCGTTCCACATCTCGTGGCGCTTATACCAGTAGGCGGAGCCGTGATACTCGCGGCCGCCGGACTTGGTAACGATGTTGATAAACGACGCCCCGTTGCGTCCGTACTCGGCCTGATAGTTGTTGAGCAGGACTTTGACCTCGCCGATAGCGTCCATATTGATCGGGCTGGAGAAGACGCTGGGGCTGCCGAGATCGTTGCCGGTGAGGCCGTCGACCTGGAGCGAGTTCCAATTGCTGCGCGAGCCGCCGATGTTCGGCGTGCCGGTGCCGAACGAGCCGCCCAGGAATTCCGTGTCAACGGTCTGCGAGACTCCCGGGAGGATACGCAGCATCGAGACGACATCACGGCCGCGGATGGAGACTTGCTCAAGCTGCCGGGAGCTGATGAGCGCGGAGTTTTCCGAACTCGAAGTTTGCACGCTAACGCCTTGCGCTTCGACGGTGATCGATTCGTTCACAGCGCCGACCTGCAGAGTGATATTGCCGGTGGAGAGCCGCTCCGCGGCGCTGAGCATGTTGCCGGTTTTCTTGAACGGCTTGAATCCCGGTTGCTCGACGCTGACCGTATAGGTGCCTGGTTGAAGGGCGGGGAAGAGGAAGTCGCCCGACTCGTTGGTCTGAGCAGTGCGCTCTTCACCCGTTCTTTCGCTGATCAGTTTCACGTTGGCGGCGGGAATGACGTTGCCGCTGGAATCGAGAACGGTTCCGATAATGGAACCCGAGATCGTCTGCGTGTAGGCGGACACGGACAGACAAAGCAGACAAAGTAGCGATTTCATGACACCCCTCCCAAGGATGCGAGCTTCGGATTCGCCCATTGTACGTGGCTTTTTCCGAAACGTACAGGGGAGACGTTAGGCGTTTACAACTTGACGCGGGCCGGAGTAGTCGGAGCCGGGCAGCTTGCTGCGGCGCCGGGGAGCTTGATTCATTCTTTCTCGCGCGGCTTCCAGTGCGGCGCCGAGAGGCTCGGACTGAACCTCGACCGCGCCCCATTTGAAGCTAATGGTCGACATGCCGAGATGACGGAGTTGGAAGTCCCACAATTTTTCCCCGATTCCCCCGACGCGCCGTTGATTGAAGCCTGTGGCGTCGTGCTGGTAAACAAAGACCCATTCGTTGTCGGCGATGCGGCTGCCGAAATCGTTGTCGCGCACGAACGAAGCCATCAGTTTCTCGAGTGCCGGGGTCAGGTCTTCCAGTTCTTTAGATTTCTTGGCCGTGTCGGTGGCTACAGCTTCCGCCTTGGTCAATATGATCGTAAAGAGAATTCCGCTCATTGGATTCGGCAGTGTCAGGAGCCGCTCCCAGATCGCGTTCTCGAACATGCCCGCCGGAAGTTCGACGTCAGCGAGCGGCGTAACGGGGATAGGCTCGGGTTGCCGCAACGAGTCGATGTCGATCGGAGCCTGCGCCGGTTCCACCCAAAATGGCGGCGGTTCGGGGGCGCTTGCTTGAACGG